>JAAUPU010000051.1 GCA_012032975.1 Caldilineaceae bacterium
AGACGGCGCGGACCAGTCGGGTCGCGGCTTCTATCGTGGACCCAATCAGCGCCCATGTCAAGCGCTTGCTGGCCTTCTGGCTCGAACTTGCGACAACATAGAGCTGCGCCCCGCATACTTCGCGATCTGCGCGGCAGCGACATTGACTCCGCCGCCGCGCCGACCACAAGCACACCCTCTCCGGCGCGCAAATGGCCAGCCTCGATCAAGCTGTGCCACGCGGTGACGTAGACCAACGATGCAGCCGCGGCCTTAGCCAGGTCATAGCCGTCTGGGATTTCAATCAGGTTGCGCGACGGGACGCAGACAAATTCGCACGCCGCTCCGCGGACATTCTCCCCCAGCAAACACAGACGCTTGCAGCGATTCTGCTCTCCCCGTTGACACGCAAGACAATCTCCGCACCAAAATAGTGGATTGGCCGCAACCCGCTGACCAACTCGCCAACCGGTCACCTTCTCGCCGAACTCGACTATAGTGCCAGAAAAATCGCTGCACGGAATATGCGGCCACTGCAAGTCAAGTCCGCGCCAACCTCTTCTCACCCAGTCGTCGAGCCGGTTGAGCGCGGCATAACGCACCCGCACCTTGACCTCATCCGGCCCGGGTGTGGGCGCCGGCATGTCCTCGACAACTTCATACACATCGAGAGAGACGCTGTGGCGACGAAAGATCAACGCACGCATGAGACAATCGCTTCGGGGTTAGAGACGAGCCGACAGGATAAGGGTGGCGAAAAATGCACCGATCAGCGAACAGAGCGCAAAGAAAATTGCGACCAACCCAATCAATCCACAGCTAAAAGCAATGTTCGCCAGCGCAGCCCGCGAGTCTGTGATGGCCGACAAAAGCGCGCCGACAATCCCCACTGAAAAACAGAGCATCAGAGCTGCAAGTCCAGCGCTCAACTCGATGCCTAGACCCGGGAGCTGATAGGCCACATACAGACCAATAGCGCCGCCGCCGATACCACAGGCAGCGCTGATCAATATGATCGATAGTGACGGGGCCGTTTGCCGAACGTGGTCATCAAACTCGGCAAGTTCGTATGAGAAGTGCGCATCGTACGAACTATCGGATTCTTGATCAGGGTTTTCACGAGCCACAGGAGCGACTCTATTCACAGACGGATTGGCGATGCATTCCCCGCAAAGGCGGCAAACGATCTAGGTCCAGTGGAACCAACTGAAGGCCATTCTACCTGATCGATCCCAAGAGCACAAGCAACTTCGGCATCTTTACGAACGAGCGAGTCTGCGCCAGCCAACACGGTCCACATCGCCGAACTTGACCACGACGCTGGCCTCCATTACCCTATCGTCATGCAACCATCACGCGAACTCAACCTGGACCTACTCCATCGAGAAGTTGCTTCGTGCAGCATTGGCCATCTGGTCGATTATCACCGCAGCGTCGCCAGTACCATGCCCATTGCCCATGCTCTCGCCCGCCAACCCGATGTCGCTTCGGGCGCCCTGGTCGTTGCCGAGAAGCAGACCTCTGGCCGGGGTCGATTGCAGCGAAGCTGGGAGACACCGCACGGGGTCGCTCTTCTCACCAGCTTTATCATCAAACCCCCTCATCTCCCCGCGAACCCGTGGCAGCTTCCCATGTTGGCAGGGCTGGCCGTGCGATCGGCCATCATCGCAGTCTGCCCTGAGTGCGACCAACAGGCAGGCCTGAAGTGGCCCAACGACATCTTGCTTGGTCCTGACTTCAGCCGCGCCGCCAAAGTGGCGGGCATCTTGGTGGAGACTTCCTATCTGGACGGCGAGATGTCCTATGCTATCTTGGGCATTGGCATCAATGTGAACCAGCAGCCATCCGAACTCCCCGCCATATCCGCAGGCGCGCCGCAGCCAACCAGTCTGTCGATCTTTGTCGGCCATGAGATCGATCGGACAATCCTGCTAGCAGCCCTTTGCCAGCAGATCGAACGCTATGTACAAAAAGTCTCGCCCGAGGAGCTGTTTGCACAGTGGCGCGCCATTCTGTACACGCTAGGTCAGCGGGTCGTGGTGAATACTCGCGCAGCGGGAGAGGAGACGACGCTCATTGGAATTGCAAGCGATGTGACGGCAGATGGCGAACTCATCCTGGAGAGCGACACGGGCGACTACCACCATATCAGCGTTGGCGATGTAACCAGCGTGCGCACCCCCTGAGCAAGCGAAGACAGAACCACCCATCACCCCCGATTGGGGTCAACATGCCGGTGCGACGTCTCAACAGATCGCGGAAACTTCTCGTTGGTCCGTGCGTACTGAAAGTACAGCCACTGAGCCGCCAATAGGATCGAATGGCGATTTTGGCCAACCAGTTGGCCCCGGATCAGCCTGTGCTACAATCACGTTCAGAGTCACCGAACCGGTGTGATGACCCACAACAAGGAGTACCTAGATGGACATTGGCAAGGCGTTCACATTTATCATTGATGACAGTCGCTGGATGGAAAAGCTGGCCATTGGCACTGGTTTGATCATCCTGAGCAGCATGTTTAGCATTGTCCTGGTCGGCTTCCTGGGGTTCTTTATTGTCCTGGGCTACTGCCTTAGGCTGGTCAGCAATGTGCGTGACGGACACGCACAGCCGCTGCCCGAATGGAACGAATGGGGCGAAGACCTGACGCGCGGACTGAAGCTCTTTGTCGCGCTATTTATCTGGGCCTTGCCCGTTGTACTCATGGTGATTCCAATTACGGTTGGCGCAGCGGTGGCCGATTCGCGGGGTAGCGGCGAGTTCATCGGCACCCTCATCGTGCTTTGCAGCACTTGCCTCACCATGATCTACACCCTCGCACTGGTGGTAATGACGCCGGGGATCACAATCTCATTCCTGCGGGATGACCGCATCAACAGCGCGTTGATGGTGAGTGACATTTGGTCCTGGACCCAAGCTCATATTGGCCCCGTGATCATCGTCGCACTGGTCATCATTGCGGGCACCTTTGTGATCAGCCTGGTCGCGTCGGTGGCAGGTCTACTTCTTTGTCTGATCGGTCTGGTCGTCACCGTGCCACTCGGTACGTTGGTGACCTATCTTTTCCAGTATCATCTGATCGGCCAGTTGGCCCGCGACTACCCCATGTACGACGGTGGACGACCTTTCACACCGCCCACTGCCCCAGTCACCCCGGTAGACCCCGCCGGACCGCCGGAAACTGAGCAGCCATCTGCCTCCCCAGAAGACGAGACAGTGGACGAGACAGTGGACGAGACAGTGGACGAGACAGTGGACGAGACAGTGGAAGCAGAAATCGACGATGCGGAAGCCAGTGAAGCGGCCGCGCCCCTAGCAGATGCCGACCCAGAGCCGATCGGGCCACCGCACGTGGACGAACCAGTGATCGACAGCGCAGGTGATATGGCTGTAGACACAGACACAGTCGATGATTCCCCTGACAGCGAAGCCAACGAAGAAGGCAAGGGCGCCGCGCCCTGACGCTTTTCTCCGTGCACATTTGGACATCCCCGGGGCGGCTCAAGATTGTGAGCCGCCCCGGTTCTTTTGGAGAGTCTCCCAAGCGCCGTTCTTGCGCGCCCATTCCGGTGGCACGGCAAGTATCGCCAATGGTTGCTCTCGTGATGGAGTTGCCGTCGCAAGTGTATCTCCGTTACAATGGAAGGCATACACAAGCGCTGCCATGACTTGATCATGCTGGGTGTTGAAGGCTGCTCTAGAAACGGCCCAATCCATCGGGACAGATCGCACGAGTATCTCATAGCCCGTGCGGTTCGTATTCACTCCGTTGTATGAGCGCCGCTTTTCATGTACTTCACACGCGCGGCGCCACAGCATCAAATTCAGGAGAACGAGTTCGGACTGATGGCGGAATATACAACGATCCATGTGGTACACGACACATCGATCGCAACCATCGTATTAAATCGACCAGAGAAACGCAACGCACTGACGATACCGATGTTGCAGGAATTGGCGGCTGCGTTTGCAGCGATCGAGGGCGATCCACAAGTGCGTGCAGTGGTCCTCGCCGGCGCTGGAAAAGGTTTCTGCGCCGGTCAGGATCTTGCCATTTTCGAGGGGTCCACGACAGCCGACGATGTACGTGACGCGATCCTCAAGTATTACCGGCCGCTCATTACAAAGATGTGCGAACTGGACAAGCCGATTGTCGGCGCCATCAACGGCGTGGCGGCTGGCGCAGGTGCATCGTTGGCCCTCGCCTGCGATCTGCGGGTCATGGCAGAAGACGCCAGCATCTTGCAGGCTTTTAGCAACATCGGCCTTGTGCCAGATGCCGGCTCCACCTGGTTCTTGGCCCGCCACCTTGGCTACAGTCGAGCGTTTGAGATTGCTGTAGAAGGCGAAAAGATTTCCGCCCACCGATGCCTGGAACTTGGCCTGACCAATCGGATTGTGCCGGCAGAGACGTTGTTAGAATCGGCGCGTGCTTGGGCGTACAGCTTGGCCCAGCGCCCCACCCTGGCAATCGGACTGACGAAACGAGCGCTGATGCAAGCGTTTACCAACACGCTCGAGCAGTCGATCGCGTTGGAAGCGCAATTGCAGAGAGAGGCAATTGTCAGCAATGATCACAGGGAAGGCGTGCGGGCTTTTTCAGAAAAGCGGACGCCAAGGTTCAGCGGACAGTAGCCCTGCCCGCAGACGATCACCGAATTCGCACCAACATGTCATCGTCAACCAAAGCCTGCCCATGAAGGCGCGAAAATAACGCATCGTTTGACACGAAAGGGATGGTCAACTTGAAAACAGCTCATCTGCATTCCTTGCCGCTGCTTTTCCTCGCAGCGCTGATTGCGGGCTTTGTGCTTACGGCCTGCCGGCCAGACGCGACCCCGACCCCGTCGGTACAGGTGCTGCCGACGACAACCCCTGGCGTTCGGGCAGCCCAAGAGGTGACAGCCATTACCTCGCTATCGCAGGAGCAATCGCTTCCGCCCACCGAACTCATCTTCCCCGCCCATGAAATCACTTTGACAGTCGCGCCAATGGGTTGGCAAGTGGTCATCCAAGGCACGGAACGGACGACCGTCTGGGCTGTTCCAGAAGAGGCAGTGGGTTGGTTCGTCACGAGTGCAGGGGCCGGGAGCGCCGGCACAACGATTTTGTCCGGCTATCAAGCGCAGGGTGAGCGCGTCTTCGCGCCGCTGGCCAGGGGGGACATCAAAGCTGGGGAAGAGATTTACCTCACCGATGCCGATGGTTTGAAATTTGTCTATCGCATCAGCGAGATATCCAAGCAATTCCCATTGGTGGGGCCAGCGCCGAGGAGACTGCACTCGCTGAAGCCTATGTGGCACAGGGCGACGTCGCGCGGTTGGTGTTGATCACCGGCTGGCCAGACTTCACGACCACACACCGTATCTTTGCCGTCGCCGAATTTGTCGGCCTGATGAAATGACCCAGTTCAATCTCTGCGCGTGAAGCCACAGGTGAGTTCGCCAGAAAGCAGCCAAACAGAACTCTGTTGCTCGATCATCGTGCCCGTCTACAATGGCGCATTGGTCATCGAGCGATGCCTAAACGCGCTGGCGATGCAGTCGGTCTCGCCCGAATCCTATGAGGTCATCGTCGTCAACGACGGCTCACATGACTTAACCGCAGAACGGGTACGGGCATGGAGCCAGAATCATCCAGAATTCCAACTTCAGATGATCGAGCAGGAAAATGCCGGCCCAGCCGCCGCACGAAATTATGGCGCCTCGATTGCGCGTGGCAAGATCTTGGTCTTCACCGATGCAGATTGCCGACCCATTCCAACCTGGCTGGCGAGCATTCAATGCCCGTTTGACGACGATCAACGCGTCGTGGCCGTCATGGGCGCCTATCTTAGCGAGCAATCTCCGGCGGCAGCTCGATTTGCGCAGTTGGAGTTTGAAGAACGTTACGTGCTCATGTCATCCCACGAAAAGCTCGATCTAATCGCAACCTACTCGGCAGCCTTTGATCGTCAAGTTTTCCTGAATGCGGGCGGCTTCGATCCAACGTTTCCCGAGGCAAACAACGAAGACGTGGAATTTTCCTATCGACTGAGCGAACAAGGATACCGAATGGTCTTTGCCCCCGATGCGCAGGTCTTGCATGAACACGACACGGGCTGGATGCAATATGCACGCACCAAGTTTTCGCGCGCCTACTGGCGCACAGTCGTTCTCTTGCGCCATCCAGCCAAAGCAATCAAGGACAGTTACACACCACAAACCCTGAAACTTCAGATCCTGCTTGCGCCGCTTGTCCCCCTTGGGTGTCTGTTGGCAGTCGTCGAAGACTCGTTGGCCTGGCTCTGGTTGGCAGTGCCTTTCTTGTTAACAACAACGCCGCTGACCTTCTTTGCCCTGCGGCGAAAACCATCGGTGGCCATTTGGGCGCCTTGGGGGCTGTGGGTCCGATCGATGGTCTTCGCCCTCGGCGTTGCATGGGCATTGGCCCATCGGATCTTCTCGCTGTCGTTGCCGGAAAGCAAGGAGAACGAGAATCTGCGCCGCGTCTAGCGGACGCAAATCGCTACTTCCGTCAAGCTCTATCAACCAAAGGAAGCCAAACATGAAAGCAGAACAGTCTTCAAGACTGCACACGGTCATCAGATGGATGCGACAGAATTGGGTAGCCGCCGTTGCTGGCATTCTGGCGCTGTTGATCTTTGTGGCAGGCACACCGATCTGGGCGGCCGCGCCGGCCGCACGCGTCAACCAGACAGTGCCCCGCGCCACGCCGATACCAGAGGACTACCCCGATGAAACCGCGACGCCTCGCCCCAAGGACGACGACGACGATGACGATGGGGGCAGTAGCAATAACAACAACGCGGGCGCAGTCGTCGAGGCGGACGATCCGACGGTGGGTCTCTTCGCAACGCCAACCCCACCGGTCGATCTGGGTCTAACAGGCGTTGTCTCTGCGCCGGCCATCAATGTCCTCGCCTTGCCAGAATCGAATGCCGCTCTGCTGGGCAGTGCCTATCTAAACCAGACTGTCAGCATCCTGGGCCGCAATGAAGAAAACACATGGTGGCTGGTCTGTTGTGCTGCCGGCACGGAGACTATCGGCTGGGTCAACGCCAGGTCGATTGCGCCCAACTTCGATGCGACACAGAGCGCCTCGTTGATCCCTGTGGACGCCGCACTTTTGGCGTCAAACGCTGCCGCCGAGAATGCCAAGAAGGACGAAGCAGCCCTTACTCAGGCGATGGTGAGACCATTCTGGAAGTTCTCATCGAACAGAATCCACCATTTGTGTGGCAGGGTAAAGAGTTCGAGCTACATTATCTGGTCGTGAATCCCGGTGATGTGGAAGCGGTGCGTGTGGAATTTAGCAATGAAGCGCCGGCTGGTCTGGAATGGATCGACGCAAGCGCGGCTGGCGGCGGCGAAATTCGCCGGGAACCCGGCAATGGAGGCGCGGCGCTCTTGGTCGTAAGCTGGCCGACTTTGGGCGCTCAGGAGAGTATCTCTGTCACCTTCACGGCCAAGGTTGCTTCAGAAATCGAAGATGGCGCCGTGATCCGCAATCTTGTGGTTGCCAACGCCAGGAACGCCGCGGATGCTCCGGCATCGTTTCGGATCGGGATGCCGCCCACGCAGTTGCCAGATTTTAGGTAAGCGCAACTCGTCTCTGCTTTCCAAAGAAGAATAGCAAATCGTTGCGCCCTGTCCATCGCTCCGACAGGGCGCAACGATTTGTTCAAGCCACCATCATTGCTTGCCCTTGGCTCCAGCCAGCCACTGAATGCCATGAATCGTTCCCGCCTCGTCGTCCATCTTATTCTCGTGACGATCTGCTTGGTCGTTGCAACGCTGATCGCCCGCTATCTGCTGACGCCGCGCGGGCCGTTTCATTGGGACGAGGCCGCCCATGCGCTCAAGGGGCTGCTGATCGCCCACGACATCCGCAGCGGCGATTGGATCAGCTTTCTCTACGACACCTATCGCCAGGTTCTGTGGCCACCGCTGCACTCCTGGCTGACTGCAATCGCGTTCTTGATCGCCGGGCCTGGCTACGCCACGGCAGGCGCAGTCAGCTTGTTCACATTCATTGCCACGGCGCCGCTCCTCTATCTGGCGGGCGACCGGATGGCAGAGCAACAGGTCAATCGTATCGGTCTGATTGCGGCCATCCTTTTTCTTACCTCGCCAGCGCTTGTGCCCTTCTCGGTCCAGTCTATGCTGGAGATCCCTGGTCTCTTCGCGCTGGTCGCCACGATCTGGGTCTACTTCTGGCTGATCGACAGCCGGGCAGAGGCAAAACAATTTGCCTGGCTCGGTCTGGCTGTTGCGCTCACCTTTCTCATACGCACCCATTATGGCGTGCTCATCTTCATCGCTATCTTCATCAGCATGTTGTTCGATGCTCGTTTCCGCCCGCGCACTGTACTTGACCGCCGATTCTTCTTCATGCTCGCGCCGATGGTGCTGATCTTCGCCATTTGGTTCGCCTACCCACCAAAGCTGACCGCAACTCTGGGTTGGCTTATCAATTACCCAGCCGGCGTGGACGATCCCTATAGCACGGCTGGCTGGCTCTTCTATCCGCAGGGCTGGTTTCGCATCGCCGGTTCCACCGTGATCGGGATCTTCTATCTGGCCTTCTTTCTTGTTGCGTTCAAGTGGCGGACCAGCAGCGTGGTGCGTCTGTTGCTCATCCTGGTGACCGTCCAGATCGTCATCGGGATGTTTCACCACAACAAACAGGACCGGTACATCTTTCCCATTCTGCCGCCGCTCTTCCTGATCACAGCGTTTGTCCTCGACAAGGCCTGGCGCTTGTCCACACAATCTGGAGAAGTCATTCGCTATTGGCTGCCGCGCGTCGGGACGGTTGCGCTGCTGGCCTATAGCACGGTACTCTTTGTCGGCGCGCTTCGACCGCAGGCGCCGCAGTTCAACAGCGAACTCGCTCAACACATAGCCAACGAAGCGCGTCGAAACGGCGCGACCTTGATCGTGGGCAGCATGGACCTGGCCAGACCTAATCCACCTCTCTTGGACTGGCAACTGATTGTCGAGGAAGGAGTGATGGCAGCACCACAAGCCGGTTCGGCGGTGCAGATCGACGAGGAGCGATCCTTGCTCGCGATGTTGGAATCCCCACGGATTCCCGATGGGATACGCAACATGCTCAGCCCAACTCTGCAACGTTCGGAGCAAATTGGCGTTGTCCGCTCGATCTATTTGGGTCTGCCCCTGCGCGCCAGCTACTCGCAGGGCGCGCAACAATTCGACCACTTTTTTCAACGAACATTAAAAGAATACCCCTTCGACGACCGTGCTGGTCATCACCTCCCCTGTCCCAGTACGCTCGCTATCCGCTGGACTATTTTGCACCCAGTGTAGAAAACGGTGATCTGGCGGCGGTCTCCTTCGCTGAATTTCCAGATGTAGATCTCCGCGTCGACTTGTATCGGGTA
>JAAUPU010000727.1 GCA_012032975.1 Caldilineaceae bacterium
ATCCGGGCCACCAGCCCGCGCTCCGCAAAGTGGCCGAACGCTTTCCCAGCATGCCCATCCTCTGCCACCATCTGGCCGGCGTGCGCACGGGTCAGGGCAACCCCAACGAGGGTCTCAACGAAGTGCTGCGTTCGGCCAGTCTGCCCAACATCTACATCAAGCTCTCCGGCTTCGCCTACTGTTCGCAGGTCAAGTGGGACTTCCCCTATTCCGACACCCATTGGATCGTGCGCGCGCTCTACGAAGGCTTTGGCCCCTATCGCATGTGCTGGGGATCCGACTATCCGGTGGTGCGCTTCTACATGACCTACCGCCAGTCGCTGGAAGCATTCCGCAGCCACTGCACCTTTGTTCCACCCTCCGACCAGGAGTGGATCCTGGGCAAGACGCTACACGGGCTGCTCACCGCAGCCGGGAGTTGAGAAGATGACGACCTCACGGTTTCGCGTGTTGCTGGCCGCGGATCGCCGCGTGCGCGAAGGATATTTGCCGCCGGAACAGATCGCGCGGCTGGAGCGCTTCGCCGACTGGGAATGGTTCGAATGCACCGGCGGCGGCATCTATGACGCCAACCCAGACCCGGCTGTCGCGGCCGAATTGAGTGCGCAACTGGCCGGTGTCAACGGTCTGATCGTCTGCCACGGCGCGCCACTTGTCGACGGGGCGATCATGGACGCCGCAGCCGATCTCCAGATCATCGGCGAGCTGGAAGGCGACCGCTTCGCCAGCCGCGTCGACCTGGAAGCGGCGTGGGAGCGCAACATCCGCACGGTGGACACGACCAACGCCTCGTCGTATCCGGTCGCGGAGTGGGCGTTGGGGCTGGTGCTGGTCTCGCTGCGCAACGCGGGCGCGCATTTTCGTCGCATGATCGCCGGCGAAACAAGCGTGGACCGCGCGATCCTCCAGGCCTCCGGCGGGCTGTTGACCGGCAAACGCGTCGGCTTGATCGGCGGCGGCCACATGGGACGGCGGCTGATCAAGCTGCTGCGCCCCTTCGACCCGGAGATCTGGGTCTACGATCCGTACCTGCCCCAGGAGCTGGCCGAGGCGCTCGACTTTGTGCTGACCTCGCTGGACAACCTGCTCTCCAATTGCGGCGTCATCGTCTGCCTCGCGCCGTTGACGCCGCGCACACGCGGCATGTTGGGCGCACGCGAGATCGGTCTGATCGCGCCGGGCAGCGTGCTCGTCAACGTCTCGCGCGGGCCGGTGATCGACTCGGATGCGCTGGTCGCGCGGCTCAAGCAGGGCGACATCGTGGCCGGGCTGGATGTCTTCGACCCAGAGCCGGTGCCGCCAGAGAGTGAGATCATCGGGCTGCCCAACGTCTTCCTCAGCCCCCACATCGGCTACTACACTGGCACGGACTATCGCCACTTCTTCACGCTGATGGTTGACGAGTTGGAGCGCTTCGTCAGCGGCCACGCCACCTACTTCGATTTGACGCCGCGTGCATTGGCGAATCGACGGGGCTGGCAGCCACTCCAATCCGGAGCCACAGCGCCGAACAAGGCCGGCTAGAGGGGACACTCTGCATGTCAAGCCAACGCACGCTCGCCAGGCTGGGCTTTGGCGAATTCGTTGCGCTCATGGCGCTGATGATGTCGCTGGTGGCCATGTCCATCGACATCATGCTGCCGGCGCTTGCCCAGATCGGGGCGGATCTGGGTGTACAGAGTGACAACGCCAATCAGTTGGTCGTCACCATGATCTTTCTCGGGCTTGCGATCGGTCAGTTGATCTACGGGCCACTGTCGGACAGCACCGGACGCAAGGTGGCGATCTATGCAGGCTATGTGATCTTCATCGCCGGCTCACTGCTGTCGATATTTGCATTGAGCTTCCCCATGATGTTGTTGGGACGGTTGCTGCAAGGCATGGGCGTGGCCGCGCCCCGCAGCGTATCGGTGGCGCTGATCCGCGACCAATACGAGGGTCGGGCCATGGCGCAGGTCATGTCCTTCATCATGGTGATCTTCATCCTCGTGCCCATCATTGCGCCGACCATTGGCCAGGCTATTCTCTGGATTGCTGACTGGCGCGCCATTTTCGTCTTCCTGCTGGTCATGGCCATGATCTCGCTGATCTGGTTTGCGTTGCGCCAGCCAGAAACGCTGCCCGACGAACGGCGGGCGCCGCTCTCTGCCGGGCGCATTCTGCGCGGGCTGGGCGAGGTGATGGGCACCCGCATTGCGCTGGGCTACACGCTCATGGCCGGGCTTATCTCGGGCGCGTTCCAAGGGTACCTCAGCTCGGCGCAGCAGATCTTCGAGTTCCAGTACGATTTGGGCGCGCTCTTTCCGCTGATTTTCGCCCTGAACGCAGTGGCGCTTGGCCTGGCCTCGTTCACCAATGGGAAACTGGTCATGCGCTTTGGCATGCGAACCATGACGCGGTCCGCCCTCATCGCCCTCTGCGCTCTCTCCCTCGCGTTCCTGGTCGTCAGCATCGGCGTCGGCGGTCAGCCGCCGCTGTGGCTGCTGATTGCCTATCTGATGTTGACCTTCTTCTGCGTGGGAATCCTCTTTGGCAACATGAATTCGATGGCCATGGAGCCGCTGGGCCACATCGCCGGCATTGGCGCGGCAGTGGTCGGCTCGCTTTCCACTTTCGTCGCAACCCCGCTGGGGATGGCGATCGGCCAGGGATACAATGGAACCGTCACGCCGCTTGTCGCTGGCTTCGCCGTGCTTGGATTCAGCACGCTTGCGCTCATGCTGTGGACGGAAAGCTCGCGGCCCACCGCGCCTGAAGATGCGCAGCCAGTCACTTGACACGCGCCGGGCGACCGTTTCTGTGTATCTTGCGCTCGCATATCGCGTGGGCTAGACTGACAGCAGAGCCAGCGCATGCAAAGAAAGCCAGGTCTTGATGACGCGACACCGTGCCACGCCGCCACAAACGACCCACGCGGAACCCTTGAACCGACTCCAAGAGCCAGCATTCAATCAACTCCCATTGATTGAGTTGGATGCAGCGGCGGATCGCTCCCTGCCCTATCGCAAGCGGCTTGAGCGCGTGCTTTCAAGCGATCTCGACTACCACAATTACGATACGAGTTACGCTTCTCACGATTTCCACGCGTTTCCGGCCAAGTTTCCGCCTCAGTT
>JAAUPU010000052.1 GCA_012032975.1 Caldilineaceae bacterium
CACGTGGGTTTCGTTGAATTGAAAAAGGCGCACGCCAGCCCGTTCCGGGCAGAAGAGCGTGCGCCTTTTTCAATTGGATTGGCCTACGACCGCCTATTCTCCGCTGGCCTCCTGAAAGGACTCTGGGAACAACGCGGCCCGAACATATTGGGTCATGTCCACATGATCCAGCGCCATCTGCTGGATCTCTTCGGCGGTCAGTGCATCGATCAAGGCGTCCCGCTCGAAGAGCTCCTCAAGCGACTGGCTGGGGTAGATCTCCGCGCTCTTGATCGCCTCTAGCCAGAAACCATTTTGCTCCAGGTTCTCCTGGTTGGCGCTCTTGGCGATAGCCTTGGCCTTCTCCAGATTTTCTGCGGAAGGGCCGTTGGCCTGAAGATCGGCGATCTGTGCAAAGGCGGCTTCGATCAGTTCGTCCACGCGAGCCGGGTCGCTGCCGAAAAAGAGCGACACGAAGGCGTTGGCATCGGGCAGCTCGTTGGACCAGGCAGAGACACCGGAGGCATAGACGCCGCCAAGCTCCTCGCGCAGTTCCTCGCGCACCAGAATATCGAGTACACTCGCCATCGCCTGCAACTTGATGTCGTTTTGCATGGATGGTTCGTATGGGCTGGTGAAGTAGATCTGGATGATGCTTTGGTCGCCTTCGCCCTTGAAGACATCGGCCTCGACAATGCCGGTCGGTAGCTCGGGCGACACATCCTGCCAGCTCTCCTCCCGGTCGGTGGCGGGCAAGTTGCCCAGATAGGATTGGCTCAGCGCCTTCACCTCTTCCAGATCAAAGCTGCCCACGAAGACAAAGGTGGCATCGTCCAGGTCGGCAAAGCGTTCGTTGTAGATCTCGAAGGCGCGCGCCAGATCCAGGCTCTCGATCTCTTCCAGGGTGAAATCGCCGCGCGAACGGTGTCGCCGTAGAGGGACTCGAAGATCGCATCGCGCAGCGCCGAGTTGGGCGAGAGCGCGCGGTTTTCCAGGTCAGCCCGCATCTGCGTCTGGAAGACCTGGAAAGCATCCTCGTCGGCACGCGGTGCGGTTGCGTACAGATAGATCAATTGGAAGAGCGTCTCCAGGTCTTTGACCGAGCTGCCGCCTTCCAAACCTTCGGTGAGTTCGCGGATATAGGGCACGATCGATACCGATTTGCCTGAGAGAAGCTTTTCCAAATCCGATTGGCCGAAGTTGCCCACGCCGCTCTCGGTGATCACAGCAACAATCGAGGCTGCGTTGACAAAATCGTCGTCAGAAACAAGCGAGCTTCCGCCCAGGCTGAAGCCGGTGAAGACAACCTCATCATCCTTGAAGTCGGTCTGTTTGAGCAGGACGCGCACGCCATTTTCCAGCGTGATCTCGGTGAGACCAACATCGGGCAGCGTGCGTTCATCCACGATCGCCACCGGCTCGGGTCGCGACTCGACAAGGTCGCCGGCGACCAGTTCTTCGGTCAGCGGGTCGATCTCCCGGGCAATCGCTTGCTCGACCGCGGCGGCCAATTCCGCTTCGGTGGGCAGAATCAGATCATCTTTTTCGGGCGCGGTCAAGATCACAACGCGGTTGTCGTCGGCCACCAGATCGGACGAGATGGCGTTCACATCGTCAAGCGTGATCCCATCCAGAAGTTGCTGCACCAGCTCGTATTCGTACTCGATGCCGGGGCTGGCTTCGCCGGTGAGGAAGTAGGCGATATATTCGTCGGCAAGCCCGGCGCTGTCACGATTGTTGCGTTCGTTGTAGGAACGCAAGTAGCTTTCCAGCATATCCTGCTTGGCACGCTCCAGTTCAGAGGCGCTAAAACCGTGGCGTGCCACCCGCTCCAATTCCGTGATCACCGCATCCAGCCCATCGGTAATCTTGCCCTCCTCGGTTTGAGCGAAGACCGCGTCCACATCCAGCGGGCGCACATAGTTGCCAAAGCCGGAGCTGACCGAAAGGAAGGGCGCGTCGGGCTTGCGCTCCAGATCTCGGAAGCGTTCGTCCAGGATCGAGTAGAAAAGGCTGCGCACCAGAAGCTCGCGATAGTCTTGACCGGTGTGGAGCGGGCTGACCTCGCGGCGCCGCCAGATCTGCAATTCGCTGGTCGTCTCTTCTGGGTCGGTCACCACCAGATAGTCGGTGCCGTCGGTGTTGGGGGTGGTAAAGGTTTCGCGCGGCAACAGCTCTTCTGGGGCGGTCATCGAGCTGAAGTGGGTCTGGATCATCTCCTCGATCTGGTCCAGGTCTTCGAAGTCGCCGACAGCAACCACAGCCATCAGATCGGGACGATACCAGTTTTCGTAGAAGCGGCGCAGCGTCTCGGCGGGGGCGCTGCGAATGATATCCATGTCGCCGATGGGCAGCCGCTCGGAGTAGCGGGATTCGCCCAGAACGGCTGGCAGCGTCTGCTCCTGGATGCGCCCGGCCGCGCTCTGCTGGTCCAGCCGCCACTCTTCGATGATGACGCCGCGCTCCTTCTCTACCTCATCGGGGTCGAGGGTGGCGGCGTGCGCCCAATCCTCCAGCACCTGGAAGCCCTGATCGACGATCTCCGCATCGCCGGTCGGCACCTGGATGGTGTAGACCGTCTCGTCAAAGGAGGTATAGGCGTTGACATCGGGGCCAAACTCCATGCCCACCGTCTCCAGATAATCGACCACACCCATGCCGGGGAAGCGCTCGGTGCCATTGAACATCATGTGTTCCAGAAAATGAGCCAGCCCCAATTGGTCCTCATCTTCCAGGATCGACCCCGCATTGACAGCCAGCCAGAGTTCGGCGCGGTCTTGCGGTTCGGTGTTGGCGCGAATGAAGTAGGTCAAGCCATTGTCGAGAACGCCGGTGCGCACGTTTGCATCAAAGGGCAACGTCGCATCCAACTCCAGCAGAGCCGACGTGGCCTCCATTTCTCCTTGGCTTGCGCTGTCGGGCGCCACAACAGGCTGAAGACCGGTGCAAGCGCTGACAAACAGGGCCAGGATGGTGAGAAGCAAGAGCCTAGTTTTTAGCATATAATCATCTCCCTTTACCAGGTTAAATCAGAAACATCTGTTCACTTGGAACTACGGGTCACAGCGCAGAACAGGTTACAAGAGAGTCTGCCCTGTGTACAGAAACGGGTCCAACCGATGGTGACCGATCAGGATGAGAAATCCATGATGGCAACATGAGACGACGCTGATTGCAGATCGATTCCAGATCGAATTCATTTGGTCGCCAGCATACACGAGGCCAGACGCCAGAGCAAGAACATCTCTCAGATTGACGCCGCAGATGGACCACGGCAGCGCGCAATGAGCGGGGAAGAGCTTATTGCCATGAATACGACGAAAGGCACAAATTCTTCTGACGACATCCGCGCCATTCGTAGCAACAGGCTAACGTAAGGCGATTCCAAAATGGAGAGTCGCTACGATGCGAGCGCACACTGGGCGCATACTGGGCGCGAACGAACACCAAGCCATCGCCTGGATCTTCGTGTGCCCTGATATGGCTTGGTGGATAGCCCTTTTCCTGGGATGGCTTAACTTGTCACGCGTCTTCCGCAATTCAGCCCTCTTCCCCAGGTCTGGTAAGATGACGGGCTACGCTGGGAAAGAGATGGCGATGAAGAAGGATCCAGCAGGGATCGAGGCAAGCATGTTCAGAAAATCTAGCCCGAGGCAGCCAGAAAACATTCCCTATTACAGCGATGTCGCCGGCGCGCTCGCCCTGCCTGGCTGTGCGTTCTGTCAGTTGCTCGACCGGGATGCGGACAGGTATATCGATTCACTGCTGTGGGACATGGTCAACGATCCCAAGACGCGCGAGGAGCTGAACCGGGCACGCGGTTATTGCCGACGCCATGCCTGGATGCTCGACCGCAAGGGCGGCGCATTGGGCGTGACGATCATGATGCAGGGCGTGCTGAAGGTGGTGGGACGCATTTTGGAAGCCGACTTTGACGAACGCAGCCAGGAAGGGACCGGGCGCGCCGCGTGGAAACAGCTGCGCGCCGCGCTGGATGGCGGTGGAGAACTGAGCCGCAAGACTGGCGTCTCAGGCTCCCTGTCCAATTTGCGCAGAGAATGGGGTGAACGAAGGTCACTACGCCAATATCTTGCTAAAATACCTGCTCGAAATACCCGAACTGGACGAAGCCTTTCGTGGCTCCGACGGATTGTGTCTCACCCATCTCGGCAACACCCTGGCTCGCGCCCGCTCGCGCAGTGCAGCCGCTGCATTGGTCGACGCGCAGCGGAGTGTGCTCCAACGGCTGGATGGCGAGCTGAGCGAATTCATTCGCAAGAACGACCACCGCTTTCGGCATGAACGCTTTGGCGCAGAGGAGGATGCCTGGCTGCGCGCGCTGGAAACCGTCTCCGGCGCTGCGCCGCGCCGAGGCCACGACGCGGCTTTGACCCAGGCGTTGCCCTGACCCATTTCAATCTTGCCTGTGATCGAAGCACAGTTTGCCAATGCAGCGGAGCGCGACGAACTCCCCAGGATGCGCGATCCGCGCCACATGCCAGACCCGCGTCTTATTCCTTTCAGCGGCTGAATGAGCGCCAGCGCGTTATGGTATACTCTGATCGATGTAGCTCCACACGCACGAGAGGGTTGGACGCGAACAACCGACACACGCTTAAAACAGCCACTGGCGCTGGACGTTCGGCCTAGGCATCTGCTATGAAAAGAACATGGGTCATCGCAATTGCGCTGTATTGACGCTGGCAGTTCTGGCCGGCGCCGTAGTCGGCAATCGAATCCAGGCGCAGGAGACCGAATCTTCGACCGAATCTTCGACCGAAGCTTCGACCGAATCGTTGACTGAAAATTCGGCCGCATCTGATGCAGTCGATTCTCCGTTGCAGATGCCCGCCGACGCTCAGGAATCGCCGCTGGAGACGCCGGCTGACACGGTTGCAACAGAGGCTGAAACCGAGATCGTCACGCTAACTTTGACGCCATCCGCTGATCTTGCAGAAACCGCGACATCAGTGAGCGTTGATGCAGCGCCGACCGACACAGATGAGAACGCAACCCCAGAAGTCCCAACTCCTGCATCGACTGCTGACCCTGCACCCACTCCTACGTCCATCGTGACTGTGACGCCCACCGTGACTGTGACGCCCATTTTGATTGTCATAGTCCCCCCCGAAGCGTCGTCGCCAGCCACCCCAAATGCCCTGACGACCCCGCGACCGGTCGAGCAGCCGACCGCCGCCCCCACGCCCGACTATCTCCTCACCTTCGCCCACATCGTGGATTCGACCATCCAGGCGGCAGGATGGATCTGGTTTTTTCTTGGCTCGTTGCTCTTTTTTGGGGTGGCCGGGCTTGTCGCCGGGCTGAGTTTTCGCCAAAGCGAACGTCGCCGCTATGAACTGATCGGACGAGGGCTATGAGACGATGAGTACGAATCCTCGCGGATTCGCCGGCGAGGGTGATCTGACCAACGCGCAAGACGACAACTGGCCATCCACCCTGCCATGAGTACAGCACAGAGCGACGACCGGCTCGGTCGCGTGGACGCTCAACAGTCTCACGAACAAGCGAAAGCAGGCGCCTCTGTATTGTCGCAGGCGACCGTGTGGCGATTGGCGCTGCTTGGCGCCATCCTCTTTGCATTCGCCTGGCGCACTCACGGCCTGATCTCCCAAAGCCTCTGGCGCGACGAGATCGATGCTATCTATTTTGCGCTGCGCGATGTACGCGAGACATTGGCCATGATCGTACAGCCTGCGCAAAATGGCCCCCTCTATTTCCTATCGTTGCGACCCTGGTTTGTGCTGGTGGGCGTGGGAGATTACAGCCTGCGTTTCCCATCTGTTCTGGCCGCAACGTTGAGCATTCCGTTGCTCTGGCAAGTGGGCAGACGATTGGCGCCCCGACGAACGGACCCAGAGACAGCAGACCCAGAGACGGAGCAGCAACTCGAAGGGGCGGCAGACCTTGTCCCAAATTTTACGGACACGCCATCGCGCCTGTTCGCGCCAGAGCCGGTTGCTTTTCTGGCCGCCCTTTTCCTGGCATTCAATCCGTATCAACTCTGGTATGGGCAAGAGGGAAAGATGTACTCGTTTGTCACCCTTCTTGCGCTGCTGGCGACCTGGCTCTGGTTGAAGGGTGTCGAGACCGGCGGCTGGCGGATCTGGCTGGGCTATCTGCTCACCGTGACGGTGGCCATGTACACTCACCTGCTCATGATCCTGTTGATCCCGGTGCAATTGTTATGGATGGCAATCTCATGGCCCCAGAGCAAACGGCATTGGCTGGGCTATCTGCTGGCGTTGGCCGGGTTGACCCTGCCCTATGTCCCCTTCGTCGAATGGCATTGGGCCATGCTGGTACGCGACGAGCGCTGGACCGGCTTCAACTTTGTGCCGCTGGAGCAAGTTCTGCGCACGCTGATCTTCAACCATAGCCGTGGCTTTTATGCCGCCCGGCGATCTGCTCTGGCTTGCGCCGATCTTCTTCCTGGGGTTGGCTGGGCTGCTTCTGGGCTGGACCGAGATCGGCTCGGGTAGCCGCACAGCGAACCATGGCTTGACGCTTGCGCCCTGGCGTCGATTCCTGATGATCCTTTCCTGGTTCTTGGTCCCCATTGGGGCCATCTACCTCTTCAGCCTGCGCCAGCCCATTTTCACCGATCGCTACATCATCTGGATCGCACCGGCGGCCATGTTGCTGTTTGCGCTGGGTGTTCAGGTCGTCGTGCGTAACGCCGGCACATTGGGCAAGCCCCTCGGCGCATTGCTGGTCTGTTATCTCCTGGGCTTCTGGCTCTATGCCGGCTGGCAACAGAAGAGCTTACCCATGAAATACAACCTACGCGACGCCGTCAGCTATGTCCACGGAACCCGAACGCCAGATGCGCTGCTGATCCTCCAGATTCCCCACATGGAATATGGCTATCGCTACTACAGCAGGGAGGGCCACACCCAGCCATTCGCCGACAGTGAGTCGCGGCTGGCGCCATGGCAGCCGGGTCTGTGGACCAACAATGGCCACCCCGATGAAGAGACGCGGTCCGACGTCGATCGCCACATGCGTGCGATCACGGCGGACCACGCCGAGGTGTGGTTGCTGCGTAGCGAAGTCGAGATGTGGGACCAACGCCGTCTGATGGACGAATGGCTGGAGGAACATGGCGAGGTGGTGGACCAGGCCGACTTCCACGGTGTGCAGGTGCGCCACTATCGGCTCAATCCCCCGTAGGCCAATACACCGCTCCAAAAGGAGAACCGCAATGATGCAACCTGTTCAGTTCGACCCGGCCCATGCCGTCGTCTGGGACAATCGCCCTTGTCCACAGCGCATCGGGCTAGCGCTGGGCGGCGGGGCCAGTCGGGGTCTGGCCCATATCGGTGTGTTGGAGGTGCTGGAAGAAAACGGGGTGCCGGTTGACTGCATCGCCGGGGCCAGTGCGGGTGCGCTGGTCGGCGGGCTTTATGCTGCGGGGATCACAGCCACACGGCTGCGTCAGTTGGGCTATGGGCTGAAATGGCGCGACATTTCCAAGTTCACCTTGCCCGCTGTCAATCTGGCGTCGCTCAATTGGGGTTCGCTCAATCCGGCGATTGAATTTCCGCTGGGTCTGCTAGACCTGGACCCGCTCGCCGATTGGATCGACCAGGTGTTGGGCATGTCCATCCGGTTCGACCAGCTGAATATCCCGTTTGCAGCCGTCGCCACCGACATCACAACCAGCGAAATGGTGGTGATGAATAAAGGGGAGATCGCAAAGGCCATCCGCGCCAGTTGTTCTGTGCCTGGGGTCTTTACCCCCTGTCGACGCAATGGGCGACTGCTGGTAGACGGCGGCGCAGTCAACAATCTGCCGGTCTCTGTGGTCAGACAGATGGGTGCAGACTACGTCATCTCAGTCGACCTGATCGGCACCGAAGGCATTGTGCAGCGTGAGCCGCAGAATCTGATCGAGCTGAGCATGACCGCACTCTATGCGCTGATTCGCGCCAGTCAGAGCGAGGCGCCCATGGCCAATCGGAACATCGCCCCCGTGATCGCCCACATCAGCCTGGCGGACATGGGATCCAGAGAGGAATTGCTCGCCGCCGGTCGCGCCGCTGCCGAAGCGATGATCCCGGAAATCCTCAGTGACCTGGGTAGAAGATCGGACCCAACCGTTCTCCCCGATTGATCAGAAGACGATCACATTGCGCAGCGCGGCCCCGCTCTCCATGTCGGCAATGGCCTCGTTGATCTCTTCCAGCGGATAGCGCCGGGAGATCAACTCGTCGAGTTTTAGGCGGCCATGCTGATAGAGCTCGACCAATTGAGGCACTTGGGTGCTCAAGCGCGTGCCGCCCATCGAACTGCCCAAGATTCTGCGTTCCCGCCAGACCGTTTGCGCCAACAGCAACGAATGGGTCGCCTTGTCGTCTGGGATGCCCACAAGAACCATCGTGCCGCCGCGCCGGATCAGCGAGATCGCAAGGGCGACAGCCTGAGGGCTGCCCACGGTCACAAACGCATAATCCACGCCACGCCCGCCGGTCAGCGCCTGGACAGCCGCCACGGGATCCCCTTCCGCCGAACTGTTGATCGTGTCCGTTGCGCCAAATTCCAGCGCAGCCTGGAGTTTGTTGGCCAGCAGATCGATCGCGATGATCGGCTGCGCGCCGGACAGCACTGCACCCTGGACGGCATTCAAGCCCACGCCGCCGATGCCGATGACGGCCACGCTTTCGCCAGTGCCCACCTTGGCCGTATTCACCACCGCTCCCAATCCCGTGATAACCCCGCAGGCCAGGAGCGAAGCGCTGTCCAGCGGAATTTCCTTGGGGATCGGCACAAGCTGCGATTGGTCGACCACTGCATATTCAGCAAAAGCCGCAGTCTTGATCGACTGATGGATCGGCTCGCCCTTCTTGTTGCGCAGCCGCGTCTCCGAGGCCAGCGCAAAGACGCCCTCGCACAGATGGGTGTCGCCCCGGCTGCAATAGAAACAGCGACCGCACGAACGCAGCAGCGACATGACCACATGGTCACCCACGTTCACACGGGTGACGTCTGGCCCCAGCTCTTCGACGACGCCGGCCGCTTCGTGGCCAGCCACCAGCGGCACGACGGCAGACCAATCGCCGCGGATCTGGTGGACATCGCTGTGGCAGATGGCGCAGGCGACCACACGAACCTTCACCTCGCCGCTCTTGGGCGGATCGATGTCGATCTCTTCAATCGTCAACGGTTGATCAAAGGCATAGCAGACAGCGGCTTTCATCGGTGGCCTCCTAAAATTGACAGATGGTTCAACATTGTCGGTTTGGTTCACAGTGGGCTGCAATGGAATTGATGGCGACCTCGCCTAATCACGATATCCCCGCAATTGGCTCCGCAGGGCACGCGCACCATCGTGTTGGGGCATAACGGCCAGAGCTTGTTCGACATAGGCGCGAGCTTGG
>JAAUPU010000728.1 GCA_012032975.1 Caldilineaceae bacterium
AAGCTGTCCCGGAGAAGCGCCTGACTGGGCAACACCCCTAGCCGCCACCATGTTTCGAGCGCTGCATCGAGCTGGCGCCGCAGAAAAAAGACGCGGCGCGCTTCCTCCTGCCGTGTCAGCGACCGAATCGATTCGTCGCTCTTTTTGGCGCCGTTCGCGCTGGAGTTGGAGCCGTTCAACCCGTCGGCGCTGTCATTAGGAGTATCTGATAGATAGCCCACGCCTCCCGGCGGCAGGCTTCGGTACGCTCCGCTCGCGTCTTTGGGGCGTCGGAATTGCGCCCAGGGTTCGCTGTTATCTACGTCTTGCGTCTCAGCCATCGCGCCATTGTACCCACAGCCGAACTTGATCCGCAAGAGACCGATGCTCAGGTCGCTCCAACGGTCCAACATCTGACCGGACCTTTGACATCTGTCGGCGCTGCATGCTACACTCATCCCCACTGCGCATACGTGTGCGCATTCTTCCAAAAGAACAGACCCAATTGGTGCAAACGAAGAAGCGGATCTCCATCAAGGATATCGCCGACGCCGCCGGTGTTAGCCACCCGACGGTGAGTCGGGCGCTGCGCGGCGAAGGCCGGATGAGTGGCCAGACGCGCAGCCGTATCGTCGCACTTGCCCAAGAGATGGGCTACACACCCAGCCTGGTGGCCCGTGGTTTGGTGACCCAGCGCAGCCATTCGGTCGGGCTGGTGGTGACCAGCTTTGTCGATCCGTTTCACAGCGAGGTCGCCCAGGGCGTTGAAGACGAAGCTCGTCGCCGCGGCTACAGTCTGTTTCTGGCGAGTACGGGCGTGGATGCGCTTCGGGAACTTGAGGTTGTGGACGATTTTCAGGGGCGTCAGGTTGATGGCATCATTGTTTCGTCGAGCCGGGTGGGCAACCAATACCGCGGCCTGCTCAAAGAGATCGGCATCCCGATCGTGTTGATCAACACCCACGCCGACGGCGAAAACGTGCATTCCATCTATCATGACGACTATCACGGCGGGCGGCAGCTGATGCAACACTTGCTCGACCGCGGCTATCGCCGAATTGCCTACTTGGGCAATCGACGCGCAGGCCGGGCAGACAGCGAGCGCGAACGAGCCTGGGTCGATGCCATGCACGCGGTCGAACTGGATCCGGCTCTGACCGTCAAGGGGCCGAACGGTCGTCTCCACGGCGGCGCTGCCGGCGCGGAGTTGCTGCTTCGACAAGCCAACGACCTGTGGAATTCGCCGCCAGAGGCCATCTACTGTTACAACGACACCGTTGCGATCGGCGCTGCCAGCGTTTTGCGGCGCAACGGTCTGCGTGTGCCTTCGGATGTGGCCTTGACCGGCTTCGACGACATTGACGTCGCCGCGTATGTCGATCCGCCGTTGACTACGTTGCACCAGCCCCGTACTGAAATGGGGGCGCTGGCTATGCGGCTGATGTTGGCGCTTTTGGATGACAACCGCCATCCCCCGGTCAACCAGACCACGATTTTGCAGGGCACTTTGGTCGTGCGCGAATCGAGTTGATCCTGTCAGCGTCGGTGAAGGTGAACCCCAGTCCAGGTCAAGTGAAAGTCGAGAGGGTAGATGAGCGTACCAAGACAATACACATCCGAAAACATTCTGATTCGACCCAGCGCGATGGCCGATGATCCAGGGCTGATCCTGTCGATTTCGCCCGAAGATGCTGGATGGGATTACATTTCGTTTCAGGTTCGACAATTGGCGCGGGGTGAACGGTGGTCGTTCGCCACCGGCGAGTGCGAGTTGGCGCTGGTCAACCTGACCGGTCGCTACAGCGTGACCTCCAATCGCGGCGATTGGCAGCAGATCGGCGGTCGCGACAACGTCTTTGCCGGCGCCGCCCATGCGCTCTATCTGCCGCGTCGCACCGAGTTCACGGTGATCGCCGAGCAGACGGGCGACTTCGCCGTGACCTGGGCGCCCACCGATCAGGATCACGAAGCCTGGCTGATCCGGCCGGAGGATGTGGCGGTATCCGTGCGCGGCGGCGAAAATGTCAGCCGGCAGATCAACGACCTGCTGCCGCCCGGCTCACCCGTGCATCGGCTGGTGCTGGTCGAGGTCTACACACCCAGCGGCAACTGGAGCAGCTATCCCGGTCACAAGCATGATGTGCACATCGAGGATAGCGACGGCGCGCTCATCGAGGCCGATCTCGAAGAGGTCTACTTCTACCGCATCGACAAGCCAGAGGGATATGCCTACCAACGAGTCTACACCGACGAGCATTCTCCGCTGCACCAGGCCGGATACCCCATTGACGCGCTGGTGCGCGCAGAACACAACTGCGCCGTGTTGGTGCCCGAGGGCTACCATCCTGTGGTCAGCGCGCCGGGATATACCACCTACTATCTCAACGTGCTGGCCGGCAGCGCCCAGAGCCTCGCCAACCAGGACGACCCGCGCTACGCCTGGGTCAAGGAGAATTATCGCGGGGTGGATCCGCGGTTGCCGCTATATTGACAGGCAAGGCGCCAGACTGATGCCAGCCGTTATCACATTCCGACAGCCTGAGATGGGAGCGACAGTTTGATGGAGAAGGCAATCTCGCATGACTTTGCGGACGAGTCCCCGCAAGCAAAGGCACGCTGGTTCCAATCCTTGACGGTGAAAGAGCGCATGGACCTTTTGTGTGACTTCACGGACCTCATTTTGGGCGTGAATCCACGCATTGCAGAGCAGAGAAAAGGAATCGACGTGCTGGATGTGCGCTTGGGCGGTGAAGATCAAGCCCTTGTCTATGGAGATCGCGCTCGCTTACGTCAACTGCTTCTCAACCTAGCTGAAAATGCAGTCAAATATACACCTGCAGGTGGAACCATTACGCTAGGGCTTCGCAATGAAGATAGCATGGTCAAGATAGCGATCAGCGATACGGGTATTGGCATCAGCCAGGAGAATCAGGCGCAGATCTTCGAGCGTTTTTACCGGACAGACAAAGCCCGCAGCCGCGAAATGGGGCGGCAGCGGGCTTGGCCTCAGCATCGCACAATGGATCGCACACGCCCACGGTGGTGGAATTTCAGTCGAGAGCGAACCGCAGGTTGGCAGCACTTTTACACTCTCTCTGCCAGAGCTGTCCAGCAGTTCCATTGAGCA
>JAAUPU010000729.1 GCA_012032975.1 Caldilineaceae bacterium
GTCGTGATCGTAATAGGGTGCAAGTCGATCGTATTGATCCATTGAACTTCCTCTAATCGATGGGTGCGTTCATCCGCGACTTGAACAGCAAGGTGTAAGGCCGTAGCAGGAAAATCACTATCCACGAAGCGCGCCGTGGGACACCAAGATTTGACCTCGTTCTTCGTGCTACTTCGCGTGTGTCCGAAGATGCTTTTTATTTGGATTCGCATAAGCGGATGCGCTCTTCATCTTACCTTCGCACACTGGTTTGGCAAAAAGCGATTTTGCGCTTTTCCTCGCGTACGCTATAATACGTACCAGACTGGCCGACCTGCTTTTGGGGTCGGCAATTGCATTGGTAGCAATCGAAGGTTGCGCCTTGCCGCCGATTCCGGGCGGTATTTTTAATGGGATATTGCTCGTTGCTTGCGGAGAAGAACGTAGCCCACCCGTGGTTCATGGGTGGGCCAAGCGGTGAAACAGATTTGCGTCTGGCTTCGTTGATAAATGCATGCCCCGATTGACCAGAACAGGTCGCTGGAGTTCACTGCGACCGACTCCGTATACTCAACCTTCCCATATAAGGTACGTTAGTTAGCGTCAACGAAAGCAGAGAAATGTCAAATAACCAAGTTGTCTATCTGACACCAGATGGTCTGAAGAAGGTCAAAGAGGAGCTCGAATATTTGACCACGAACCGGCGCCGCGAGGTCGCGCAGATGATTGCCGAGGCCAAGGCTGAGGGCGATATCAGCGAGAACGCCGGCTATGATGAAGCCAAGACCGCACAGGGATTTCTTGAGGGAAGGATTCGCGAGCTGGAGATCGTTCTCAAGAACGCGCGCGTCATCGAGGAAGACAACTCGCCGGCCAACGAGATTGCATTGGGGCGAACCGTGGTCATCCGCGAAGTCGGCACCGATTTCTCGGAGACATACAAGATCGTCGGTTCGTTGGAGGCTGATCCGGCCAATGGACGCATCAGCAACGAAAGCCCGATGGGGAAATCGCTGCTGGGCAAGAAAACCGGCGCACAGGTCGACGTCGAGACGCCCGGCGGTTCGGTTGTGTTTGAGATCGTCGACGTCGAATAAAGCCCCTCGCCACTTCTATCACCCCAGTTGTCTCAAATGTGCATAGCTCGACGGTGAAGCCCTGGCCGATGAGCAGATAAGGAACTGTCCGCGTGGCTGATTCTCCCCATGATCTCTTTGACCCAAAGCGGCTTTCCGACCAGGAACAGTCCCGGCTCAACAACCTGACTGGATTGGTGGAAGCGGGCGTCGATCCCTATCCAGCCCGTGTCAAGCGCACCCATACGATCATGAAGGCGCGCGCCCTCCATGCCGACGGGTCAGCGGATGAAGCGTCCTCGGGTGACAACGCCGAATCCAACAGGCTACAGGTCACCGTGACCGGACGACTCAAACGGATCCGTGTGATGGGCAAGATGAGCTTTGCCGACCTGGAAGATGGGACAGGGCAGATCCAGATCGTCGTGCGCCGGGATAACCTGCCCGACGGCTGGTACAACAACATCTGGAAAAAGCTGGTGGATCTGGGCGACTTCATCGGCGTGACCGGACCGCTGATCGTCACCAAGACCGGTGAGCTGAGCATTGAAGCGTGTGAGGTCCAGTTTCTCTCCAAGGCGCTCAAGCCGATGCCGGACAAGTGGCATGGCGTGCGCGACCAGGAGACACGCTATCGTCGTCGTTATGTCGATCTTCTGGCCAATCCAGAAGTGCGCGATCTCTTCCGCACCCGTGCGCTGATCGTGCGGGCGCTGCGCGATTATCTGGACGGCGAGGGCTTTTTGGAGGTGGAGACGCCGATCCTCCAGCCGATCTATGGCGGCGCGGCCGCGCGGCCTTTTGTCACCCACCACAACCAACTGCATCAGGACCTCTATCTGCGCATCAGCTTTGAACTGTATCTGAAGCGGCTCATCGTCGGCGGCTTCGACCGCGTCTACGAAATTGGCCGGGACTTTCGCAACGAGGGCGTGAGCTTCAAGCACAACCCGGAGTTTACCCAGCTAGAATTCTATGAAGCCTACGCGGATTATCAAGATGTGATGGCGCGCACCGAAGCGATGGTCGCGCATGTGGCCCGCGCCATTACAGGCGGCGAAACCGTCACCTGGCAGGGGCACACCATCGATTTTTCGCCGCCGTGGACGCGCATATCTTTGCGCCAGGCAATTCTGGATGCGACCGGCATCGACTACGAGGCCTATCGGACGGCAGGGGAACTGGCCGACGCCATGCGCCAGCGAGGTCACCAACCAGATCCCAAGAGCAACTGGGGCAAGTTGGTGGACAGTCTGATGGCCAAGCATGTCGAACCAAACCTGATCCAGCCCACGTTTCTGATCGACTATCCACGCGACGTCAGCCCATTGGCCAAGGGCGCACCGGACAACCCGCGACAGGTCGAGCGCTTTGAGGGTTTTGTGGGCGGCATGGAGCTTTGCAACGCCTTCTCCGAGCTAAACGACCCGATCGACCAGTACCAGCGCTTCGTCGACGAAAATTACCGCGCCCGCGACGGCGACGATGAGGCGCATCCGGTCGATGAAGATTATGTCGAGGCGCTGAGCTATGGATTGCCACCGACCGGTGGTTTTGGTATGGGGGTGGACCGTCTGACCATGCTCTTCACCGACACCGACACCATCCGCGAGGTCGTCCTCTTTCCTCATCTGCGCACGGTGAAAGAGGAACCAGAGAGCGACGAAGGCTAGCAAGGGGTCCGCTTCAACGGGCGTGTAACAGAAAGAAAACGGGAGGTGTTCTGAACTTGAACGCCTCCCGTTTTTGAGTGTTTTGGGGTATTTTTCGCCACGGATCGCCAGACCGTGATAGTTACTTCCACTCGACCCCGTCTGCCTCAAAGTCAAACCGTCGGATGAGTGTGTAGATCGACCCCTCCGGGTCCGCCCCCACGACCTTGAGCCCCTTGATCTTCTCCTTAGGTACCTGCCCGCGCCGGTGAGCGTGCCGCCGGTGCCCATCGAGACGACGAACGCGTCGAGCTTGCCGCCGAGCTGGCGGAAGATCTCCGGGCCGGTGTTCCGGTAGTGCGCCTCGGGGTTGTCGGGGTTGTTGAACTGGTCGATGT
>JAAUPU010000730.1 GCA_012032975.1 Caldilineaceae bacterium
GCACCGCAATGATGTCAGGATACCCCATGTTTCCGAGAGGCGTCAACAGGCGGACATTTTGCGGATGCGTCTCATCCAGTCGCCTGCCTTGTCGAGCTGCTGGGAGCGTCGGGGTCCGCCGGGCGTGGCGCCGCCTGTCAAGGGCAGAGCAGCAGTCGCCTTCTTTGCCAATCTGTGCACGGCAAGGCAGGCAGAAAACGCGCAGCGGGGCTTCTTGCCGTCGTTTGCAATCCGAGTCCAATGGCGGCCTGGTGATGTCTGTCGTCCAAAACTCTGACACGCACCCAGTTTGGCGGGTGATTTGCTGGGACTTGGCAACGTGTGATACTCTGAAACAGAAATGCCCCGGCAACGCTTCTGCAATACCGGGGTCAGTCGTAAGCAACATCGGGGAGTAGCGCAGTCTGGCAGCGCACAGCGTTTGGGACGCTGGGGTCGTAGGTTCAAATCCTATCTCCCCGACCTTTTTGTCACTCGAATGGCCACCGTTAGTGTGGAGCGGCCACCGACCTGCGGGTATAGCTTAATGGTAAAGCTCCGGCCTTCCAAGCCGATGATGCGGGTTCGATCCCCGCTACCCGCTTTCCTGGATCGGTAGCTCAATGGCAGAGCAGGGGGCTCATAACTCCTTGGTTACAGGTTCGAATCCTGTCCGATCCACCTCCACTCCGTTCGCACCTTCCCCTTTCTCCGTCTCGACCTTCACACACTGCTCCATCTGAATTCACCCGCTTCGGTTTCTCTTGCTCAATTGACTCGACGTAGACTGCGAGGACGCGCGAAATTGGCCGTCTTGTGGTTTGATTCGCGCTTGACTTTAGAACATATGTTCTGTATCATAGCCATAGATCGCCACCACTCTTCGTTTCGACCAGGCTCAGTGATTATTGACCAGCAGGCTGCCCTTTGGATCTGTCAATGTCCCGGAATTCAGGATTGGAGCAAACAGTGCGCCGTCGCACCCTTGACCGCATGGCCGACCAAATCGAGCAGGTGCTTGCCAGCCACAAGGTTGTCGGGCGGGTCCAGGGGTGGGCTGGTTTACACCGCGTTATGTTCAGTTCAAGCTGACGGTACGGCCGGGCACGAAGATCAGCAAGGTGACGGCACTCTCCGAAGAATTGGCGCTTGCACTTGGTTCTCCGGGTCTGCGCATCGCCCGTCAGCAGGGCTGCGTCAATATCGAGATGCTGCGCGAGAAAAGCGACCCGGTCCGCCTGTTGCCGCTGATCGAGCGCCTGGACGCTGTGCCACCGCACAGCGCAATCTTGGGCGTCGAGGAATTGGGCGCGCCGCTCCTTCTTCGCCTGACGGCTCCCGATGTGGCCCACGTACTGGTGGCGGGCACCACGGGCAGCGGCAAGACCGCATTGGCCCGCACGCTGCTCTGTTCGCTGGCCATGTTCAATCCACCAGATGAATTGTCCATCATCCTGGTCGACCCCAAAGGTCGCGGCTTCGGCCCGCTGAGCGCCCTGCCCCACGTGAAGCATGGCATCATCAGTGAGCCGGATGAGGCAGTGGCCCGACTTGGCGCGCTGGGGCAGGAAATGGAGCGGCGCGACCACGCTGGCGTCAGCCGTCCTGTGATTGTGGTTGCTGTGGACGAGATCGCCGACATCTACCAAACAGGCGGCAGCGACTTCGAGAAGGCGCTGGGGCGAATTGCCCAGCGGGGACGACAGGCGGGCATCCACCTGATCGGATGCACGCAGAAGCCGACGGCCAGCCTCATCGGCAGCTCGGTGATTGCCAACTTTCCTGTTCGGCTGGTGGGCGCGGTTGCCAGCAAGGACGAAGCACGCTATGCCACCGGCGTCACCGATAGCGGCGCAGAGAAGCTGGCTGGGAGCGGAGACTTCCTGCTGGTCTCCAAGGGGGAGCTTGTGCGCTTTCAGGCGGCGTGGCTGGGGCCGGAGGATATGAAATTTGTGTCTGAGATGTTACACCGACCGGAGTTGTCCCGCTGGGGACAAGCAGTTCCGGGGGCAGATAAATTGGCGAACGCCAGCGAGTAGACATCAGCGCACGTCTGGAAAGAGCGCACCGTGCAGTTGTGATATCTGGCTCGGCGGCAGGGGTTCGGGTCCATCGTTTGTGAAACCCAAGGGGTTGGAAAATGCGAAAGTTGTTGGTGGTAGCGCTGTTTATATTCGTTGGCTGTGCGGGCTGGCGCATCGGCGACATGCTCAGTCCAGACGCCTTGAGTATGGCGGTTGGCATGTTTTTCGGTGTGATGGCGGGCATTCCCACGGCGTTATTGGTCATGGCGGGAAGTCGGCGCAGTCGAGAGGAAGAGGACGACGACCCGCGGCGATTTCGCCAACCTGCGCCCTATGCAGCTCAACCGCCTGTCGTTGTCTTGACGAGTGGGAGTGCCTATCCACAGCAGCCGTCTGGCCCGGGCAGTGGATATGGCCGCGGCGATCCGAATGAGTGGGAGTGGGCCAAGTCGGCGCGTCAGTTCAAAATCGTTGGCGAGCAGGAAGCCTGGCTCGAGGAATAGCGCCGCGTCGTCGTTGGTCGGTCAAGGTGTAGTTTGCAGACGATAGATCGCGCCTTTTGCGTAGTCCAACACGTACAGTTCACCCGCTTCATCCTCTCCAAAAGATGAAATCAGCAGGTTTGTGTCGAGCAGTTCGTCGGAGCGCCAACTGCCATCGGCCTCTGGCACGAGTGACCAAATGACGCCGCTGCAATAGTCGGCGTAGAAGTAGACGCCCTGCAGCGACTCGTAGCTCTGGCCCCGATAGACATAACCTCCCGTCACCGAGCAGTGGCTGCCATCGTGTCGGTACTCGGCCACCGGTGCAATAAAGCGCTCTGGTTCGCAGTCTGGGCTTTGATAGCAGACCGACCCCTCCATCAATGGCCAGCCGAAATTTTCCCCTTTGCCATCACGCACCCAGTTGATCTCCTCGACGCTGTTCTGGCCAACATCCGCCCACCCACAGATCGCCGCTTGCCCGATCAAAACTGAAGCGCCACGGGTTGCGCAATCCCACAGACCAAAGCTCCCCGCGGGCTGACTCGTCGTCGACGTCTGTTGCCGCCCACGGATTATCGGACGGAACCGTGTAGGTTGGGGCCGCGCCGCCTGTCAG
>JAAUPU010000731.1 GCA_012032975.1 Caldilineaceae bacterium
AGCGCAGCGTGTAGTCATCCACGGCTTCCAGGGTTGCGCCTTCGTCGATGTTGAAGAAGGGTGAGCGCACGGGCACGATCTCTTCATTCTGGTACATGTGTTCGTACCAGAACATGACATCGGCGGTGGTGAAGGGTTCGCCGTCCGACCATTTCACACCCTCACGCAGGTGGATGATGATCTCCGCGCCGCCGTCGTTGATCTCCCAACTCTTGGCCAGGTTCGGGACGACCTCGGGGAAGTTCTCGGAATCCCAGAAGACAAAGCGGTCGCCCGCCTGCCACACGATGGCCATTCTGACCATCGGCCGGGCCGGTGAAACCACGCCGCCAGGTGCCGCCATACTTGCCGATTTCATGCACCGGCTCGATGACCAGCAGATTCTCGATGGCTGGCAGCCGCTCTTCCACTGGCGGCAGATCGCCAGACGCGACCAGTTCGGCCAACATGGGGGCTTCGTTCAGCTCGGTGGGAAAGGCGCTCTCATCGGTGATGATGCTCGGTCCTTCGATGTCGCCGATCAAGCTCGAGCCGAGGGCTTCTTCTTCCGCGGGTGCTTCTTCCGCCGCAGCTTCTTCCGCCGCGGCTTCTTCAGCAGGCGCTTCCGTCGCTTCTGCGGCGGGCGCATCGGCTGCTGGCTCTGCCGCTGCCGCTTCGTCAGCCGGTGCGTCGGACGAGCCACCGCCGCCACACGCGGCAAAGGCCAGGGCGAGTACGATCATCATGCCGATGATCAGTAAACGGTTGAACTTCATTGGTTCCTCCTTGTTGCGGAAAGTCCGCCTGGATAGGGTTTGGTGGGAACAACTGACTGATTGATGAAATACCGAGTTGGTCAACACGCCAAAGTTGGTCGTTCTTGCGACTTCACTGAAATTATGACCATCAAAGGGGAGGGAGTTTCTGCCGAGATTTCTAGCAGGAGAATACCACAGCGCTCAGATACGCGTCAATCCAACCCAGGGGGCTGAACTGTGACGTATCACAAGCAGTGCGGAAAGCTTTGGGAGGATCATAAGTAACAGAGATGTGTTAGCAGAAATGCTCATGGTTGTTGGCTCAACCTGTTTTGAACATGCACAAATGATAAGACTGCCTCGCTTCTCCGCACAACCGCTACCAGATCTGCATCGAGTCGAGAAACAGCTGCTTCAACTCCTCTGCGCCGGCGGGCCGAGGCGAAAGCTTGGTGACCCGATGCTGGGGCAGCGTTCCCTCGACCAGCCGATCCACGTCATCCGGGCCATAGCCAACCGCGGCCAGACCGTTGGGCATGCCCGTCTTGCGCATGATGTCGATCAGCGCATCCGCCAGAATCTCTCCGGCATCCGCTGGGTCCGCGCCGCGCGTGTCGACGCCAAGCAGTTCGGCAGCGCGCAGGTGTAATGCTGGATGGGTCGGTGCGGTGAAGCGGAAGACGGCCGGCGCGTTGAGGATCACCGACATGCCGTGGGGCACGATGGCGTGGTCCACCTTGTAGTCAGGCGGGCGAAAGTCGCGCACCATGCCGGCCACCGGGTAGGACATGCCGTGGGGCAGATGCACGCCGGCGTTGCCAAAGCCGATGCCCGCCATGGCCGCACCCAGCAACATCTCGCCGCGCGCCTCGTCGTCCTCTGGATCGTCCACCGCGCGCACCAGATACTTGGCCGCGATCTCGATGGCGCGCGACGCCCAGATGTCGCTGATCGGGTTGGCGCCTTGATACGCAGGGCGCAGCTTGGGGCTTTCCGCGGCCGGACGCTGACGATAGGGCAGCGCGGTCAGCGATTCGATGGCGTGGCTGAGCACATCCAGCCCGCTGCACGCTGCCGCCATTTTGGGCAATGTGCGTGTGTTGCGGGGGTCGATGATGCCCAGGACAGGCCGCAGGGCGCGGTGCGCGATGCCGGTCTTGGCGTGCATCTCCAGCAGGTCGAAGATGGCGACGCCGGTTGTCTCGCTGCCCGTGCCCGCGGTGGTCGGGATGGCGATCAGCGGCTGGAGCTTGCCGGGCACCGGTCGCCCCTGGCCGATGGGTGGGTTGACATAGGTGAGCAGATCGGCGGGATAGGTGGCGTAGAGGTTGGCTGCCTTGGCCGTGTCCATCACCGAGCCGCCGCCGACCGCCACATAGCCGTCAAACCTGCCCGCGCTGGCGAACTCAATTGCCGCCTTGAAGGAGATGTCGGTCGGCTCGACGCGCACCTGGTCGTAGAGCACCGCGTCGATGCCTTCGCCGCGCAACGCCGCCAGCGTGATCGCGACCGCTTCGCTGGCCGACAGGTTGGGGTCGGTAACCACGAGGACGCGCCGCGCGCCCAGGGCAGCCATATCGTAGCCCACCTCGCGCGTGACGCCCGGTCCAAACTTGATGCTCGACGTATCCATGGTGAAGGCGGTCTCGAAGTTCATGAAAGCTCCTTGCGTTTAGACGAATCCAAAATAGAAAGCATCCACGAAGCGCGCCTGGAAGGCAACCGCCCTTGGGCGCGAAGTAGCGCGAAGAACGAGGTCAAATCTTGATGTTCCTTGGCGTCCTTCATGGATCGTTATGTCCTGCTACGGCCTTAGACATCGTCGGCGATGTGAATCGACATGACGGTCACCAGGTGGCCTCGATAGAGCAGTCGTTCGACCACGGCCCAACCAAGCTGATAGTAATATGAGGACCGATCGGTGGTGTAGAGATGGAGCGTCGCGAACTCTGTTGCCCGCGCCGCGTCAACCACGCGGCGTACCAAGTTCGCGCCTATCCCCAATTGCCTGCACTCCGGTTGACATAGACGCCGGCAAGCCAGGGTGTCGGAGTCCGGGCCGGATAGACATAGTCCTCTGCAACCAGGCTTGCGCAACCTACCGGTTCTCCATCCAACAGCGCGACAAACGTCGTCGGGATCGCCTCGCCGCCGAGATGTGTTTGCAGCTTGGCGAGCCGCTCCGAAACGGTGCGTCGGGGGTTGAGGTATCCAAAGGCATTCTGGTGCCATTGGGCGACGGTCTCGGCCAGCTCGGGCCGCGAGTTGAGGTCGATCATTTGCACCGTCATCGGCCGTTCGTCGTCTCGGTTGTAGTCCGCATCCCCGATGCGGCCCGCATCCCTGAAGCGGGGCGCGCACGTTGTT
>JAAUPU010000732.1 GCA_012032975.1 Caldilineaceae bacterium
CGACGATTTGCCCTTCATTAGATGGGCAGGTCGGTACGAATTGTATCTTGAAGCCAAACAGGAAATTGACACCCAGATGCTTACCACTATCAAAATGGGTCGGGAGAGGTAATCTTCCGCTACGATAATGCACCACATTATCCACACATCATCACGTATCCTCATCATAAGCATATTGGATCATCTGTTGATCCTGCTCAAGTTCCTGATCTCAGCGAAGTTCTCAGCGAGATTGAGCAAGTGATTTTCAATGGCAATTGAGTAGTGCGACCTACCATGCCGAATATTCATTCTGACATGAGCATGACATTCGAGTAAGAAGCAGTTCCAGGTATGTTGCGAACCAGGAGAGACGCTAGATGAACTCGATAGCAATGGCGACGGATTACGCCACAATCGAAGAACAGATCATCGGTGGGACCACCGCGCGCCGCGGCGAGGTGGTTATGTCGCGCGGCGAGGGCTGCTGGATGTGGGACACCGAAGGCAAGCGCTACCTGGACCTGACCGCGGGCCAGGGCGTGGCCATGCTGGGCCATTGTCATCCCGCGCTCAGCCAGGCCATCGCTGAGCAGGCGCACCAACTGATCGCGTGCCCCAACTTCTTTTACAACGACACCCGCGCCCGCTTCAGCGCCAAACTGGTCGAGGTGCTGCCCGCGCATCTGAACCACCTCTTCCTGGCCAACAGCGGCGCCGAAGCCATCGACGGCGCGCTCAAGTTTGCACGGCTGGCCACCGGGCGCACCGGCATTGTTTCGTCGATGCGCAGCTTTCATGGCCGGACGGTGGGCGCGGTGTCGATGACCTGGGAACCCAAGTATCGCAAGCCCTTCGAGCCGCTGATCGACGTCACCCACATCCCCTACAACAACGTGGACAAACTCGACGACGCGGTGGACGAAAGCACGGCCATGGTCATTCTAGAACCGGTCCAGGGCGAGGGCGGGGTCAACGTGGGCGATGCTGAATTTATGCAGGCGGCGCAAAGCCTTTGCCGCGAGCGGGGAGCGCTGCTGGTCATCGACGAGATCCAGACCGGCTTTGGGCGCACCGGCAAATGGTTTGGCCACGAACATTACGGGTTGGAGCCGGACATCATCTGCCTGGCCAAGGGGCTTGGATCGGGCTTCCCCATGGGAGCGTTGGCCTATACCCAGGCCATCCACGAGACGCTCTATCCCGGTGCGCACGGAACCACCTTTGGCGGCAACCCGCTGGCCTGCGCGGCCGGCCTGGCCGCCATTCAGACCTACCAAGACGAAGGATTGATCGAGCGCGCTGCCATCATGGGCGAACACCTGCGCGCCGAGTTGACGCGGGCGCTGGCTGATGTCAGCCTGGTGCGGGAGATACGCGGGCCGGGGCTGATGATCGGCATCGAATTGCGCCAGAAGGTAGGCAAGTACCTCAAGACGCTGATGGAAGAACATGGCGTATTGGCGCTACCGGCCGGCTCGAACGTCTTGCGTCTGCTCCCACCGCTGATCATCGGCGAGGAAGAGATCGAGACCGGCGTGGCCGCCATCGCCGCGGTTTTGGATGAATGAGTGTGGGCCAAAGTAAAAGCAACCACGGATGCCGCGGATTCCACGGATGCCGCAGAGTAGGTCTGTGAATTCCGTAGCATCTGGGGATAGACAGGGAAGTCTCTGTCCATGAAAGCCGACCAAGCAGCCGCCGTCCAACTGATCCGCGGCCTGGTTTCGATTCCGTCGCTCTCGCGGCAGGAGGCGGAGGCCAGCGCCTGGCTGGCCGAGCAGATGAATGCGCTCGGCTTTGACCGGGCGTATGTCGACGCCGCGGGCAACGCGGTGGGCGAAATCGGCGCGGCGGATGCGTCCCGTACGGTACTTTTGTTGGGCCACATCGACACCGTACCCGGCAACATTCCTGTGGAAGTGCGCGAGACGCCGGCAGGGTTGGCGCTCTTCGGACGGGGCAGCGTGGACGCCAAGGGACCGCTGGCGACCTTCGTGACCGCGGTCTCCAGGCTCGGCTCCGGCTGGGGCGCAGGAGCACGGGGTGCGTCTGGTCGTCGTGGGCGCAGTGGAAGAAGAGGCCGCCACCAGCAAGGGCGCGCGCTTCATCCGCGATCGCTTCGATGGCGTACGCGAACCAATCCCCCACGCTTGTATCATCGGCGAACCGAGCGGCGTCAACCGGGTGACGCTGGGCTACAAAGGTCGCCTGCTCGTCGAACTCGAAGCGTGGCAGCCGATGATGCATACCGCCGGGCCAGACGCGGGGATTGCCACGGTAGCGGTTGATTTCTGGAACTGGCTCTCGGCCTACGCCGCCGACTTCAACAGCGAACATGACCGCACCTTCGACCAGCTATCACCGAGCCTGCGCCACATCCACACCGACACTGACGAAGCGATGCAGGATCGGGTGACCGCGCAGGCCGGCATTCGCCTTCCGCTGGAGTTCGACGCCACAGCCTTTGCCGACGAGTTGCTTCAATGGGCGCGTCGCCGCGTCGGAGCCAATGCCGAAACCAGCGGCGAAACCAATCTCCCAATCTCCAATCTCCCTTCAACCCCAATTCTGACCGAGGGACCGACCTCCTCCCTCACCCTCACCTTCCGCGGCTATGAACAGGCCTGGCGCAGCGACCGCAACAATGCGCTCGTGCGCAGTTTCCTCGGCGCAATCCGCCATGTCCAAAACGGCGAGCGCCCCGGATTCGTCGTCAAGACCGGCACCAGCGATATGAATGTGGTCGGTCCGGCCTGGCAGTGCCCCCTGCTGGCCTATGGCCCCGGCGACAGCTCACTGGATCACACACCCCACGAACATCTGCTTCTGGACGAATACTGGCAGGCCGTGCTTGTGCTGGAGCAGGCGCTGCGCAATTTGCCTCCCCTGCTGGGCTGATCTCGCATTCTTTCACCGAAAGAGACCGGGTTTTTGTGAAAAACTCGGTCTCTTTATGATGTCCGCTTCCCCTCTGCCAACCGACGTTCATGCAGATCGGGCGTTACTTCTGCGCTCGATTTACGTCATCAAAGGTGCTGGCCGCATTGATCGATGGCGGCCAAGGTTGGCAGTCTTCAGCGATCCGTTGGCCAGCCTTTCATTATTTTCCGTCTATT
>JAAUPU010000053.1 GCA_012032975.1 Caldilineaceae bacterium
CGCGCCAATTCGAGGTGAGCCGCGGTCGAGCAGGATGCCTTTGCCCTGCGCAGCCATCAGCGCGCGGCCGCGGCCCAAGAGGCCGGCAAGTTCGACGCCGAAGTGGTGCCGCTGGATGTGACCGTGCAGATCGGCGATGGGTCGAGTGTGCAGGAAAGCCATTACGTCTTTGACAAGGATGAAGGAGTGCGCCGCGATACGTCGTTGGAAGCGCTGGGCAAACTGCGTACCGTCTTCCACGCCCGGGGTTCGGTGACTGCCGGCAACAGCAGCCAGACCAGCGACGGGGCAGCCGCGCTGGTGGTGATGAGCGAGGAACGCGCCCGGGAGTTGGGGATCGAACCGCTGGCCCGCTTTGTCAGCTTTGGCACCGGCGGCGTTCCGCCAGAGATGATGGGCATCGGCCCAGTTCAAGCGGTGCCCAAGGCCCTGAAGTTTGCGGGCATGGAATTGGGCGACATCGACCTGATCGAACTCAACGAGGCGTTCGCAGCCCAGGCATTGGCCGTGATCCGCGAGCTGGGCTTCGACGAGGAGATTACCAACGTCAACGGCGGCGCGATTGCGCTGGGTCATCCCCTTGGCTGCACCGGCGCCAAATTGACCGTGCAGATGCTCCACGAGTTGGCCCGCCAGGACAAGGAGTTTGGCCTGGTCACTATGTGCATCGGCGGCGGCATGGGTGCGGCGGGAATTCTGCAGCGGCTGAATTAATGCTGCAACCGCATCTATAAAAGATGGCGCAACCAGCGAAAATGAAGGGGAAATCGAGAAGCTGGCGGGGCCATAGACCTGTAGGGATCGAACGAATGGGCCGAAGCGATGGGGATCCAACCCCAGATGCGATCCAGAGGCAGCTCAACAGCACGCATGGAAATAGGTGTCTCGATGAAGTGGGTAACCGGTGACGAAGTCCATGGCGATTCTTGTCAGGGAATTTACCCACAAAGTTCAAGAATTGTGGCGGGAAAATCCCGATTGTGGCTGGTTCCGAGAACGGCTAAGATAAATGCAGTTCGGATTTCCCAAATCAAACACTAGCAATGGAGACACCATGTCAGGCCGACTTAGAATTTTAGGATACATCCTAGCAGCTTTGGGCGTTGTCGTTATCGCTTTTGGTATTTATGGCAATGGCAAAGTCCAAAATGCAAAGAATGCGCTACAAGCGTTTAGCAACGCTCAGAACGTTCAGCTTAGCTATAACAGCGCCGGCGAGTTGACCGATCGTGGCACCACCGAAGGGGCTGACAACATTCTGCAACTCCTGACCGGCGATTGGGGATACACCGTCGAATCTGGTCTCGACTCCACAGATCCATTGGTCGACACTCGCGATGAGTATATGTTTCAAATGGCAACCATTGGCTACCATATACTGCATGGCAGCCAAAATGTGACGCTCAACCAAGACGTCGAATACAACGGTGACGGCGAAGAAGGCATGGCAGAAAACGCTATCGTCTACACGCCTGAGACGTGGCCGGAAGATGCCGACCAGATCATAGCGATCATCACCAATGGTGAAGATGCTGTGTTCTCAGCAGGAACCTATGCAGTGCCTGTACACGGACGCTACTGGACGGGCTTCAACCGAACCCACCCATTGGACGGACCTGCCCGTGAACTGGCTTGGTCAGGCACAGCGCATGGCTTGTTCGGTGAGCTTGGCGTCGGCGTAAATACTGCGGCAATTGCAGAATTTGCACAATTCTTCGTCTGGTTCATCCTGGCTTTCGGCCTTGGTGTCACAGCGATGGGGGGATCTCTCGTCTGGGTCACCTACGGCGACAAGGCCTTGGCATCACAGGCATCCGGGTCTGTCTACGTCTCAGCCACGTACGGCGGCAAGCCCACGCGTAGAACCTGCATAAGGCTCGGAACGTATCTGTAAGGTTTGTCGGAAATCTCCACGAATCAGCCAACCCTTCATGGGAGGCCACGGGCACACCACCCGTTGGGAGATTTCCGACACTTCCATTTCCGGGTCAAAAAATCCCCGCAGGAGAGAACAACCGCCGGTTCCAGACCGGCGGTTTTACTTTTTTCAACCACGGATTACACGGATGCCTCTGTGTATTCCACACAATCCGTGGGTCTATTTCATCTGTAGTTCCCCTTCAGACGATGCCGGGCCGAAACAATCCTGCCGGCGCTTCTCGGCTTGGTTGATCCGTTATCGAAGCGGGTCGCGGCGCAGATTCGGCTGGAATCGATGTTCATCAGTGGCATTGCGGCAAAGCCAGCGGTACGCTATAGTAGCCTCAGCAGGCGCAAGGTCGAGGGGTCGGCGGTCAGCAGATCGGTGGGAAGGGTAGAGCGCGTATGAACATCAGAGCATCCGTATTCATCGCAACCAGCTTGGACGGATTTATCGCCGGAGACGACGCGTGCTCGACTGGCTGGATGAGGCAAATGCCGCTGTCCCGGAGGGTGAAGATTTCGGCTATCAGGCGTTTATGGATTCAGTTGACACGCTGATCATGGGGCGAAAAAGCTATGAGAAGGTTCTGTCCTTTGGCCAATGGCCCTATGGCCAGACGCCCGTCATCGTGCTGAGCCGCCACCCGATTTTGTTCCCATCCAATCTGCCAGATCGCGTCACCCACTCTGCCGAGTCACCCGGCGAACTTCTGGAGCGGCTCGCAAACGAGGGAGTCAAACATGTCTACGTTGATGGCGGAAAGACGATCCAACGCTTTCTTCGCGAAGGGTTGATCGACGAGATCACGATCACCGTGATTCCCGTGATTCTTGGCGGCGGTGTGCCGCTCTTTGGTCCGCTTGATACCGCGGTCAAGCTGACTCATCTGCGCACAACCGCGTTCGATTTTGGCTTTGTCCAGTCAACCTATTCTGCAGGAGCCGAGGGATGATGGACGGTGCTGGCCGAGCATCGCTGCATCTCGCGGCTATCCAAATCGGATAGTGGCTTCGACCGCTGGCCCAAACTCCATTTCCAAACAAAGGAATCGCTGTCGCGCATGATGAAATTGAGCACCATGCAAGCCGTTGTCTCCACGGTCGATGAACGATGGGAGAGCAGACTGGCCGATCAGATCTTGTCCCACTGGGAACACGACGCTGAACGCGCCAAATATTGGCGGGCCAGCGCCAACTTTGTCTTCTTCTTCAAGCGCTTCGGGCTGGATCATGTGTTGCGCTTTAACCATGAAAGCGAACGCACGGCCGGCGAGATTCAGGCAGAGCTGGACTATGTCAACGAACTGGCGAGGAGCGGCCTACATGTCGCAAAGCCGGTTCAATCGCTGGCGGGCGCTGCGGTCGAAAGTATCGACACCAGTCAAGGGGTCTTCCATGCCGTTGTCTTTGAGACGTTGCGTGGGAAGCAAGTTGATCTGGTCGAGCTTGCGCCCGCACAGATCGTGGCATGGGGCAATGCCCTGGGTGAACTGCACAACGTCGCAGCGCAGAGGAGCTACTCTGGAAGACCTACCTGGAAAGAGCATCTGGACTTCGTTTCCCAAGCCTTGCCTGCCGATGAAACGGTCGCGCGCCGCGCCCTCGATGAACTGGAGGAGCAATTGGGACAGCTTGCCGTCGATGAACGCAATTTCGGCCTCATTCACTTTGATTTTGAACTGGACAATCTCGTTTGGGAAGAGATTGCCTGGGCCGGGCAGAAGCCGGGCATCATTGACTTCGATGATTGCGCGCGCTACTGGTTTGTGGCCGACATTGCGTTTGCGTTGCGCGACCTGTTTGGCGACAGTGCGGCCAACGTTGACTTCCAGAACGAGTCATTGATGGGCTTCGTTCAGGGATATCGAAGCGTCCGGCCTATCGATCCAGACGAATTGCTGCTGATTCCGCTTTTTCTTCGTCTGCACAATTTGCTCACCCTTGCGAAGTTGCAACGCACCCTCACCCCGGTTGACCCAGCAGGGGAATTGCCGTGGATGGCCGAGCTGCGTGCCAAGTTGGCCGCCAAGATGGACTTCTACCGCCACGAACTGGCCCGCACACAGGCCGTAGCCTGTCTGCCTCTGGCGATCGGCATGGCTGATCGTCAAGCCTAGCCCTTCCGCGTCATCTGTAGCCGCGGTCCATTTCCCTCAAGTGTACCGATCCCACATTCATCATCGAGTCCATCCGTACCTCGTGGAGGCAAGAAACGGAGTCCACCCAATGAAGAGGTCACTGTTCGAGCGATACCCGCTTGCGGCCCAGCCTGTGCAGACCAGCGCGGGCGACCAGCCGACGCCCTATCATGTCTACGATGGGCACCTGATGATGATCGGCGGCAGCGCGGACTTGGATGCGGTCAGCCGTCTGCTGGCTGGCGAGCAGATATACCCGGCCAAGACGGAGTCTGGCAGGGCGCTGATGGCCATGTATGTGGCCGATGAAACCGAGGCAAGCCACGGGCCGCACACCGAGCTTCAGTTCTCATTTTATGTTTCGCACCAGCCGACGGCGCCGGTCAAGGATGGCCCCTTTGCCCCCGTCCATTTCCTGGTCAGCGACCCCGACGCGCGGCAGATGTGTTTTGGGCTTTGGAACGACACTGAGAAGACGGTGGCCTACAACCGCGAAGTGTTGGGGCTGACGCCGGAGCTGGCCACATCCACATTTGCGCGGCAAGCGGGTCAGGTGGATTTTACATTCCATGATGTTGAGGGCGGAGCGTTGCTGGCCAGCGGTTCCATACACGAAGCAGCCCGCCAACCGCTGAACGCGGTCGGCTCGCTCTTTCGCTCCTTTGGTGTGCGCCAGGCGCTGGCCGCGGCGTCCATGAAAGAAGTGGCGGTCAAGGTGGTCAACCCCATCAACGACCTGCTGCCGCGCAATGCAGATGCCCAGACCATCAGCGCCAGCGATGTGATCATCACGCAGCACTTTGACCCGGCCCGCGACAAAATCGAGATCGCCGCCGACAGCGTCTACAGCCAGCTCGATTTCAGGCCGACCTTTGTGCAACACATGCGCAACTTCAAGATGGTCTATCTCAACCCGCAATGATATGCGGCCACGAAGGGTCGCGAAAAGGCAAACGGTATCCTTATTCCGTGTGGCGCAGCAAGTCGGTCAGGTCGGCCCCGCGTACGGTGCCGTCAGAATAATAGGTGATCCCCCACGAGTCGATGACCGACAGATCGGCAAAGACGCACAGCGCCAGCACATCGGACCCGTCCATCAGTGCCCAACCACCACCTGCTGCGTTGACGCCGCCAAACGAATCTGTGCCGCCGAGCTGGGTGCAATAGAGGCTTGAGGGATTGGCAGACGGCTGCCCATCGCCGTCGTAGGGCGTCTGGGCACGGTAGGCGAGCGCCGCCAGCGTTGGCTGATCGGTGTAGAGAGTCTCCAGCCCAATGGTGATGCGCGAACCATCATCGGCGGTGAATGTGCATACCCCCAGAGAGCCTGCCAGTTGCAGTGGGTTATTTTGATTCGTGCCGTAAAAAGGATAGCGCGTCTCCACCTCGCCGCCGTTTTGAGTGCAATAGTCTGCCGCGGGGCTGGGCAGGTCGACCGCTTGCCGGTTGTCCTCGATCGGCGCGATGGTGCAGGCAGTGAGCAACAAAGGCAGCAGGGTGAATAGGAGGAAGAACATTTTGCCCTCCGTGGCTTCTGCGGCTTTTCTGAATAGTACCGAAACAACCTGGTAGCCCACGAGCGGGCCGAGGGATTCACTGCCTCTTCTTGTCATCTCCTCACCTCCTAACCATGTTTGGCTTCCGTCTCTGCATCCGGCTGGACGAGATAGAGAAGCACAATGCCAAAGATCGTAACCAAACGAAAAGCCGCGTCTTGACCGTTCCACGTCTCCGATTGCCACATCAGGAACCATTCCCCGCCAACGGTGATGAAGCCAGTAAACCACAGCAGAATGCCCAGGGTCAGTCCAGCAATTGCGATGTCCTTGGCTTGATTAAAGCGCATGGCATCCTTCAGCGCACGGAAAAGACGGACCCCTCCGAGCCAACACAAGATCGCGATCACCGCCTCGGTCGCGATGATGAGCCAGTACGCGACGCGATGCAAGGTCGGCGAGTCAATGGCCCGCCACAGCGCGCGATTGTCGGGGAAGGTGGTGTCCATCTGGAGCACATGCGCTACGAACCAGTAGTTCGAATCGTAGTCGGTCAGGTTGTTGAAGACCACCAAAGACGCATAGAATGCAGCGGCCCAGGTGAGGAGGAGCTTCGAATATCTTGTGTACATCGTATCTCCCTCGCTCCCACGAATCGGATCAAGCTGGCAAGAGCTTACTGTCATTGTCCTGGCACTACGATCGACGCTCCTCTTTGAGATAGCGCTCCAGGAAATCGATGATATCCGGGAGCATCACGCAGAGATTTTCCGGCGAGCGAACATAATAACATTCGTTGGGATAGACCTTGTATTCGTAGCTCTTGTAGGCCTGTTCCAGGGCGCGGGCAAAGAGAAGCGATGCGTCCGAGCGGGGAAAGCGTCCTGCGCCGTGGACCAGAAAGACGGGCGTCGTGGCCTGGGCCAGATGGTGGATGGGGGAGCAGCGTTCATAGACCTCTCGATTCGTGGTTACATCGCCCAACTCGTAGCGCAGGAGTTGACGGTGGCGTAGCTCCTGCTCGCCATCGAAAGCCAGCCAGTCGCCGTAGCCGGCGTGGGGAACCGCGGCCTTAAAAACGCCGGGCGCAAACCCCGCCGCGCTCATGCTCATGCAGCCGCCGTAGCTGGTGCCGTGGATGCCCATGTTCTCACCATCCACGTAGTCCAGCATCTTCAGGAATTCCACGCCCGCCAATACATCGCGCAGATCGCCATGGCCCCAATCCCCGTTGTTGGCATCCTCGAAGACCCTGCCATAGCCTGAACTGCCCCGAATATTCGCGCCAACACCACATATCCCCTGCGCACGAAATATTGCACGTCGGGCCGATAGTCGTCCATGAACTGGCTGGTCGGGCCGCCGTGGATATACAGCAGACCAGGAGACCGCTTGCCTGGTTGCCCTTCACGCGGTGTGTAGAGATAAGCGGCGATCTCCAGCCCATCGAAGCTGGTGTAGGTCACCTTTTGAGGCGAAACCAGCTTCTCCTGAAGCGCTTGGGTCGCGGGTGACGAGGTCAATTGCCGCACGGCGCCGCTGATCACATCCAACACCCAGAGGTCGGATGGAGAGGTCGGCGTGCCCATCAGAAACGCGATCTGCGCGCCATCGGGTGACCAGGCAGGCGCGGCGACCACTCCCATCGCCGGCGCCGCCAGGACGCGCGATGCTTCGTCCGCATCCTCGCCCAACGTCTGGACGACCAACCGCGTGGTCCCGTTGTGATTGGCCACAAGGGCCACGCAACGACCATCCGGCGACAGGCTGGCCTCGCTCTGGTCAGCTTCCTGCGCGTGAAGAGGCCGCGCTTCGCGCCGCGGATCTGCGTCTGCCAGTAGTTGATCCAGCCGTTGCGATGGGAAGGAAAGATCAGCGCGTCAGTGCTTTCCGATACCAGCGGATAGCCAAACGCCGGCCGTAATGATAGTCGAAGAAATCCTCATCGCGAACGATGACGCACGCGTCATCACCGCTGGCCGACATCTCCACGATCTCGTGATCGACCCAGCGTTCGTCCAGGCGCACAAAGTAGATTTTCTCGCCGTCGAGGGAGAAGGTTGGGTAGACCTCATAGCGCGGGTCTTTGGTCAGGCGTGTGGCCTTGCCGCTGGGAACGGCGACTTTGAAGATGTCATATTGGCCGAAACGGTTGGCCGACAGAACCACCCCGCTGCTGTCTGGCGCCCATTGGTAGGCGTTGATGTTGGCGTCCAGGTGGGTCAGCTGCGTAGCAGGTGCGCCGGTCAGAGATTGCAGCCAGATCTCCACCCGGCTGGATCGGTCGCGTCCATCTGCCGTGCCCCGGTCGGCTAGATACGCGAGCCAGCGGCCATCGGGCGAAACAGAAAAGAGCGACGCGCTGAGGAAGGGCAGCCCGCCCAGATCCGTGGCCACAGTCGTCACCTCGCCACTAGCCAGGTCGACGCGGCGGATCGCCGCCCCAGCGCTGCCCGTGGACCGGATCAAAATGCCCGACCCGTCTGGCAACCAAACCGGCGCTTCTGGTCCCGCAGTGGGTTGCAGCGCCAGCAACTGACGCAGCGTCACCCCGTCCAGCTCTTCATCGCAAACGAGTGATGTCATCTGAAACTCCCTGATCTGTGCATCGTTAAATAGGGTGAAGTGAAGCCCATTGCTGAATTCGCTCCATCTTGCCGTTTGACGGCGATACGGTCAAACGTTAACATGCGAAGTTGAATGATTGAAGAAGTGCAGCGAATCTTGAGCGCGCCCTCCACTGGTCGTGGCCAAGCTTGAAAGTGTGGCAGGATGGTCGATCTGGCCGAATTACAGGGGCGAATCCGGGCGGTGCGCAGCGAGCGCGGTTTTCGTGACCGACCCCACCCAGATTCAGATATTGCTGACCGAAGAGGTCGGCGAGATCTCGTCTGAGTTGAAGCGGCTCTGGTCGGTCAACTACGATACGTTCGACAGAACGCGGTTGGCCAACGAAATCGCTGACGTCTTTGTGTTGCTGGCTGCGCTTGCGTCGGAGTTTGAGATCGACATCGCAGAGGCGGTCGAGTCCAAGTTTTTCGCCAAGGACGCCCAGCGTTCCTGGAAGAGCGCGGGGTAGGGCATTTTATGGACGTAAACAACCCCATCATACGGCTTTGCCTGGCAGGCAACCGAGCCGAGCTTGAAGGCCGGATCGCCGATGCTCGCGATCTGTTCTGGCAAGCCTGGGAAAGGGCCGACGGCGACTACGAAGCCTGCATCGCCGCACACTATGTGGCTCGGCATCAAGAGAGCGCACGCGACGCGCTGGGCTGGAATCAGGAAGCGTTGACCCGCGCGGAGCGGGTGGACGACCCGCGCGTGCAGGGTTTCTATCCTTCGCTCTACGTGAATTTGGGTTATTCGCACGAGGCGGTAGGCAATCAGGCGGAAGCCCAGCGCTATTACAAACGGCCGCCGAGCTTGGTCTTGTCCATCAAGCGGGTCGAACGGCATGACGGTGAAACAGAGAGGATTTGCCCTGCCCATCATCGGCTGGCGCGAGTGGGTGGAGCTGCCAGATTTTGGCATCAAGACGATCAAAGCCAAGGTTGACACCGGTGCGCGCTCCTCTTCGCTCCACGCGTTCGATGTGCGCAAGTTCGAGCGAAACGGCGTGACCTGGGTGCGCTTTCAGGTGCATCCCGTGCAGCGCAAACGGGACGACACAGTGCAGGTGGAAGCGGAGGTCCATGAATTTCGAGTGGTGCGCAGTTCGAGCGGAAAGGCTGCCCTGCGCCCGGTCATCGTCACCAACG
>JAAUPU010000054.1 GCA_012032975.1 Caldilineaceae bacterium
TTGCCGGTGTTGCCGTTGCGCGGCGTCGTTGTCTACCCGATGATGTGGTTGCCGCTGCCAATCGGTCAGCGGCGCAGCATCCGTTTGGTCGAAGACAATCTCCCAGAGAATCGGGTGATCGCGCTGGTGACGAGTACAGACGAGGAGGTCGAAAACCCCGCCCCGGATCAGATTCACGAGATCGGCACCGCGGCCCAGGTGCATCGCGTACTCAAGACGCCAGACGGCACGATCCGTCTGCTGGTTCAAGGCATGGAGCGCATTCGCATCAAGGAGTATATTCAGGAAAAACCCTATCTGCGCGCCCGGGTCGAAGTGTTGCCCGAAGAGATCGAAGAGACGCTGGAGATGGAGGCGCTGACCCGCGCGGTCCAGGATCTCTTCCGACGTCTGGTCGACCTGGAACCGCAGATGCCCGAAGAGCTGGCGGTCATGGCCGTCAACGTGGACGACGCCCGCCAGTTGGCCTATTTGGTAGCCAGTAGCATGCGCATCGACGTGGTCGAAGCCCAGGCCATGCTGGAGATGACCAGCGTCTATGAAAAGCTGATTCGCCTCAGCCAGCTGCTCAACAAAGAGGTCGAGGTTCTGGAATTGGGTCGTAAGATTCAATCGGAAGCCCAAAGCGAGATGGAAAAGATGCAGCGCGATTTCTATTTGCGCGAGCAGATCAAGGCCATCCAAAAAGAGCTGGGCGAAGAGGACGAACAGGCCGCCGACATTCGCGAATTGGACGAACGCATCACCCTTGCCGGCATGTCCGACGAGGCCGAAAAAGAGGCGCGCCGCGAGTTGGATCGCATGAGGCGGATGCCCATCCAGGCTGCAGAGTACAGCGTCATCAAGACCTATCTGGATCTGATGGTCAGCCTGCCCTGGCAAAAGATCACACCGGACAACCTGGACATCGACCACGCCCGTCTGGTTCTGGACGAAGACCATTATGGTTTGCAGGAGATCAAGGAGCGCATTCTCGAATTCCTGGCCGTGCGCAAGCTACGCGCCGAACGCAAAGAAGAGGGCGAGGAAGAAGACCTGCGCGACAAGGTGCGCCGCGAACGCGAAGGCGTGGTGCTCTGCTTTGTGGGGCCGCCGGGTGTGGGCAAGACCAGCCTGGGCATCAGCATTGCGCGGGCCATGGAGCGCAAATTCGTGCGGCTGGCGCTGGGCGGCATCCGCGATGAAGCCGACATCCGAGGCTTCCGACGGACCTATATCGGCTCCATGCCCGGCCGTATCATCCAGAGTTTGCGCCGTATCGAAAGCAAGAATCCGGTCTTCATGCTCGACGAAGTGGACAAGCTGGGTCGCGATTTCCGTGGCGACCCAAGCAGCGCGCTGCTCGAAGTGTTGGACCCAGAGCAGAACCGGGAGTTCCGCGACCACTACCTGGACGTGCCCTTCGATCTCAGCCAGGTGATGTTCATCACGACCGCCAACGTGCTGGACACGATCCCCGGCCCGCTGCTCGACCGCATGGAGATCATCCATCTCAGCAGCTATACCGAGGACGAGAAGGTCAAGATCGTGGAGCAATATCTGATCCCGCGGCAGATCAAGGAGAATGGCCTGCGTCCCGACGAAATCGAGTTTACCGAAGACGCGCTGCGCGAAATGGTGCAGAGCTATACTCGGGAGGCGGGTGTGCGCAACCTGGAGCGGGAGATCGGCAAGGTCTGTCGCAAAGTGGCCGCCAAGGTGGCCGCCGGCAGCGCTGCTGAAAGAGATGAGCAGGAACAATATGTGGTCGATGCCATCGACATTCCGCTCTATCTCGGCAAGCGCAAGGTACACAAAGAAGAGATCGCCGAGCGCACCGAACAGGCTGGTGTGGCCATCGGTTTGGCCTGGACGGCAACCGGCGGAGACATCATGTTCTTCGAAGCGACACGCGTCGACGGCGAGAAGGGCTTTGCCCTCACCGGTCAACTGGGCGATGTGATGAAAGAGAGCGCCCACGCTGCCTTGAGCTATGTACGCAGCCGGGCCAAGGAGTTGGGTATCGACCCCGATTTCTTCAAGAAGTCGGATATTCATCTGCACATTCCCGCCGGCGCAATTCCCAAGGATGGTCCCAGCGCTGGCGTCACCATGGCCACTGCGTTGGCCAGCCTGCTTTCTGGACGCCCACTGCGCTCGAACTTGGGCATGACCGGCGAAATCACGCTACGTGGCAAAGTACTGCCCGTTGGCGGCATCAAGGAAAAGGTATTGGCCGCCGCCCGCTTTGGGCTGACGACCATCATCCTTCCCAAACACAACGAAGCAGACCTGGATGATGTGCCGGAAGCCGTACAAGCAAAGATGCATTTTATTCTTGTCGACACCGTGGATGAAGCGATGGCGGCTGCGCTTTGTGAGGGCACAGCCCATTGCGACGAGAGCGACGGCGAAACCGTAGCCGTTCACGATCTTGGCGAGCTGGCCGAGACATTGGTTTCACCGTAAGCCGGTTTGGCTTCCAAATCAACCAAGTTCTATCTCGGCGACAATGCTGCCAATTGCACAGCATTGTCGCCGTTGTTGTATAATGCACAGGAGTGATAACGAAAATGTCAAGTTACCAAGACCTTCGCATCACCTACCATCGTAGCGACCACGTGGGTCGCTCTATAAACCCTTTAACACAAAAAGGAGGTTAAACAATATCTTGTGAGTAGAAGACGGAGATCGAATTCAAACCGTCAGGCTGCATCCCCAGTGACCGGTCAACCCAATGGCCAGACCAAGACGCAGCGCAAATGGTACCGAGTGGACCTGCACCTCCACTCCCCCGCATCGCGGGACTATGAAGAGCCCAAGACAACCTATTTGGAGTGGCTGCAAACCGCCGCGGACAAAGACTTGGACATTGTGGCAATGACGGACCACAATACTGTCGCAGGCATCGCGGCCATCCGCAAAGAGATCGAGTGGCTGGTCAGTTTGGACCAGGCAGGTCGGCTCACAGCCGACGAAAAATCTCGTCTGGCGCGCTGGCGCGAACTCTCGGACCGGGTGTTGGTGCTCCCCGGATTTGAATTTACGGCGACCTTTGGGTTTCATATTTTGGCGCTTTTTCCGCCTGAAACCACCGTCCGCCAATTGGAGCACACCTTGCTCATGTTGAGCATCCCCGATGACAAATTGGACGCCGGTAGCACGGAGACCGGCGCCAGCACCGATGTGTTGACCGCGTATCAGATCATCCACGATGCTGGCGGTCTGGTGATTGCGGCCCATGCCAATAGCACCCACGGCGTTGCAATGCGCAATTTCCCGTTTGGTGGGCAGACCAAGATCGCCTACACCCAGGACCTCAATCTGGATGCGCTGGAAGTGACCGATCTGGATCGCCACTCCCGTTCGACGGCGCGGTTTTTCAACGGCAGCAAGGCCGAATATGCTCGACGGATGCACTGCATCCAGGGCAGCGACGCCCATCGTTTGGTGATGGATGAACGCAACCCGAAACGATTGGGGATCGGCGATCGCGCGACCGAAATGCTCCTGGACGCGCCAACCTTCGAGTCCATCAGCAGCCTGCTGCGATCCAAACAGTTCGACCGCACTCGGCCCATGCGACCGAAGGACAAACCCTTCGATCCTCTGGCCGTAGCCCGAGATGAAGGCCCCAGCATTGTCTTGAGCTTTCACGAGACCGCCAGCCAGCGGGGCGGGCGGTTGGCGACGATCCTGAACGACGTCTGTGCATTCGCCAACACCATGGGCGGCACCGTCTACGTCGGTGCGAGTCAGCGCAAGGGGGCGCCCAAAGGACTGCCCCAGCCGCTCCAGACGCAGAAGCAGATCCAGGAAGCGCTAGATGCACGGATCACGCCGCCGCTCAGCGTCAAATTCGACGTTGTCCAGAGCGAAAACGCCAACGTCCTGCGTCTTCAAGTGCCCAAAGGAGCAGATCGCCCCTACTGTATCGACGACTACAAGTTCTTTGTGCGCGATGAATCTGAGACCAGCATGGCCGTGCGCGATGAGATCATCGCTTTGGTAAAGGATGTTCTGGCCGACGAACCGCAGACATCCGTCAGCGAAGGGGACACAACGCGCAATTCTGGCCAATCCAACGGGCACCAACGCTCATCGCGCAACAGACGCTCGTCGCGGTCAACTTCCTCGACCACGTCGAAGCCGGAACCGACGTCCATGCGAAACGCGGATGATGCCTTTTATTGCCGCAGATCGGCGTCGACGAATCGTTAGAGAGCGAACGAAGCGCCAGGGGCTGCAATATCACAGCATCCGCGACCTGCGCAACGGCCATATCATCAAGAATGTGACGCGCAAGGGCGCACGCAAACTGTGGAATTACGCCATCCAGCAACACGAAGACAGCCCGGTCGATGCGGCCAAAGTAGAGTGGCAGGGCGATGTCGGCATGATCAGCTCTGCCAAGCGCGCCGGCAAGGTCCGCTATGATCTGGCATTGCGCGAGAATGGATCCTTGCGGGTCTTCTATGGCGTCACAGAGGATGGCATGGAGGGACACTGGTCCGCCTTCGTCCAGGAGGAATAGAGCGGGGTTGGGGCCGACATGGATTCTGGTCTAGCGAAAATAGATCAGCAACACGACGGTCGTCATCCAGAGCAAACTATTGACCATCAATGGGCGGTCGCGCAGGATCAATTCATCCGGTGCGCCGCCCAGTTTGCGTACATGGATCAGGTACAAATAACGCACGATAAAGTAGAAGACGAAGGGCACGGTCAACAACATGCGCCCTTCACCCACGAGTGCGGTCTTGGCTTCAAAGCTGTAGAGTGTGTAGGCGACCAAAGTGCTGGTCGTGACGATGCCGATGATCTGATCCAGCAGCGCCACGTTGTATTGACCCAGGCTGGAGCGGTGGCTGGCTGCACCGGATTCAAGTAGCACGATCTCGTGCCGGCGTTTGCCAAAGCCAAGGAAAAGCGCCAAGAGCGTCACGCAGACGTAGAGCCACGGGCTGAACTGTTCCACGTCCACCACCACCACCCCCGCCACGACACGCAATAAAAAGCCCAGCGACAGCACCATGACGTCGATGATGACCACGTTCTTGAGATAGAAGCTATAGCCAATGTTTTGCAGCAGATAGGCAACAGTAATCACTGCGGCCCAGATGTTGATCCAGCCAGAGAGACCCAGAGCGAGCGACGCCAGGGTCACGGCGCCCACCACAGCCAGGATTGGGTTTAGTTGTCCGCTGGGAAGTGGACGCAGCCGCTTGCGAGGGTGTTGGCGATCCTTATCAATATCCACCAGGTCATTCATGATATAGACGCTGCTGGAGGCTAGACAGAAAGCCACGAACATCAACGTGGTCTTCAAGAACAGATCTGGCTGGGTGAGTTTGCCGTCGAAGACCAACGCGGCAAAAATGATCACATTTTTGATCCATTGCTGAGGCCGCATGGTGCGAATCAAACCGCGCAGGTTGGACCAAACAGTGGAAGTGGTGGACGCAATGCTCGACATAAAAGAGAGTCCAGAACTAAAGTTGTTCGTTACGGCTCAAGGCAGATCGCCCCAATCTTACTTTGAACGGTATCCCAGCGTCAAAACCCCCGCCATTCCGCTGGGGGCGCCAACGTGAGATCCTCTTCATCAAAGCAGCGCCTGGACCAGCGGCTTGTTGCGTTGGGCTTGGCCGAGAATGTCGATTTTGCCCAGCGTCTGATCATGGCCGGCCAGGTGTTGGTGGACGAGCGCGTCCATGACAAGCCCGGTGTGTGTGTGCGGCCGACGGCGACTATCCGCGTGCGCAACCAGGCGCAGTTCGTGAGTCGCGGCGGTCACAAGTTGGAGGCAGCGCTGACGGCTTTTCAGATCGACGCAGACGGCTTGGTCGCGCTGGACGTGGGCGCCAGCACGGGAGGCTTTACAGACTGCCTGCTGCAGCGGGCTGCGAAGCGCGTCTTTGCAGTGGATGTGGGCTACGGTCAACTGGCTTGGAAGCTGCGTGGCGACCCACGCGTCGTTTGCCTGGAACGAACCAACATCCGCCACTTGCACGAACTGCCCGGCGGCGAGGTGGCCGATCTGGCCGTGATCGATGCCAGCTTCATCGGGCTGGATCAACTCTTGCCAGCGACGTTGCGACTCTTGACGTCAACCGCCCAGATTGTTGCGTTGATCAAGCCTCAGTTCGAAGCGGATAGACCGAGCGTGGGCGAGGGTGGTGTGGTGCGCGACGAGGCGGTTCATCGACGCGTGCTGGCCGAGGTCTGGCAACTGGCTGAAGGCCTGGGGATGGCCGTTTCCGGGCTGATGGTTTCGCCGCTGCTGGGTCCGGCTGGCAATGTCGAGTTCTTGATCTGGCTGAAGCGAGACGGGGCGTCTTCTTTGGAGCAGGGACAGAGCGTCAAAGAGGCAATCAAAGGGGCGCGGCAGCTTCGTGCAGGCGTGTGAGCTTCGACCATTCGAGCGCCGGTTCAGCGCCAGCGGCGGTGGGCCAGATCGATCTGCTGACGTAGTTCATGGCGCGCCGCCTGCAAATTCTCCTTGACTTGAAAGAACGCAGCTTCGCTGAACTCCAGATCGTCTGCGATCAGGATCTTCTCCATCTCCTCCACCACGCGCAGAACTTTGCCTTCCAACATTTCGATGGTGGTTCCATACAGTCGTTGCGGCAGGAAGTAGAGCAGTAGCAAGAGCAGAAGATAAACATAGAAGATCCCGGAGCTATAGAGGCGATCCACTCGCCCGACGAGCGCAAAGGCGCCAATGAGACCGGTGACGACGGCCAAGGTCATCACCTGCCAACGGGCGATAGGTCGGGCAGCCTTTAGCGTCCGCAGCGACGGCGCCAGCAGATCGTACCGTTTGACCCGGGGCAACCACTCGTTAAATGTGTAGCACTGTTTCAGGTTGACGTGACTCGGGTCAGACGCGCGTACTCGAGCGCATGGGCGCGGCATTCCACCGCCAAATCATAAAACGCCTTGCGCGTCAACGGTGTCAGATCCAGATTCGGTGTGGTTTCCTGGGGTTTCTGCGGAGGGATCGAGGAGATCGAATTTAACAACAAGGGTTCGTCTCCACGGCAAGCAAGCTCAAAACACTTTGTCTACCCAAAGCGCAACGCCAAGCAGGGAGGTCGTCAGCAAGATGGCGCCCATGATGGCGTTGTAGTAGGGCAGACATTCATCCACGGTGATGTCATCACGATGCAAACGACCAACCGCACCCAGTGGCAGCGGCAGCGCCGCCAGAACGATGAGCGTGACCAGCGGCAGACGGGCCAGCGTGATGATAGGCAGAAACGCGGCAAAGGCCACCACAAGCAACACCACACTGAAGTCCAATGCTCGCGGTGGACCCAGTTCGACGACCAAAGTTCGTTTGCGAATCCGCCAATCGCGCCGATAGAACATCAGGTTAAAGGCCAAGGACGCCATAACCAGAAGCAGGCCAAACGGGATGCTGACCCAGAAGGGCAACCATGTGAGCGTGTGAGTCTGCACATAAAATGCACCGACCACGGGCAACAGCCCAAAGGCGACAAAGAGGCCAAGTTCACCCACGCCCCAGCCGCGATATCCATAGTGGATCGGCGACGCGGCAAACGTAAGTGCGAGCAAAATCATCAGCCCCATAAAGAAGAGCATGGGCCAGCCCGCCAGCAGTGTCAGCCAGAGCGCGCAGATCGCGGATATTGACAGCAGCAGCAACGCCAAGTTTCTGGCCGTCGTCGCGGCCACACGGTTTCGCTCGATCAGCAGCGCGCCCGTGACCAAACCTTCACGCGGACTGGCCGCTTCATTGGCGCTTCGACGAGAGTCACCGTACTCAACGAGGGCGTTCATCCCCAGCGCGGTGGCCAAGACCCCCAACAATGTAAAGAACAAGGCAAGGCCGTTCAACTGCCCGCTTTGCCACCAGGCCACGGCGAATGCAGCCACAGCTGGCAGTGTCATCACGCCTGCCATGTCGGCGCGCGTGACAACCGCAAACATTGCAGCGATGCCCTGCGTCCGTCGGTAAATCGTGCGCGACCGGTGGGGCCGCTGCGCTCCAATGACCGAGTGCGCCGTCGTAAACTGCTGTTCTGTGGCGGGCAGAATCTGTTCTTCCATACGTCGTTTCTGGTCGAAATCTTGGGAAAATCGTCTGGCAGCAAATGCGTCGCCATTGTAGCATTCGAGATTGAATATGTCAATCTGACCCAAAAAATCCATCATTTTGGCAGAATTACAATCGCACTCTGGGAAAGCGTCACAGCCGTATTGCCCTCTGTTGGCGCCAGCCTGAACAGCGACCACTTTGCCAATCAGTATGCCGATTGATGGTCGGGTTTCTTTCAGATTCCCATGCGGCGCGGTGCTTGTTATATACTCAAAATTCGACTTGATTCGTATTCTGATTCACGCTGTGTATTTGCAGCGGCTGGACCAATCCACCCACAGATGGGAGTTTGAAGTGCGTCCGAATATCCTATTGATCACCAGCGATCAGCAACACTGGAACACCCTGGGGCGGCTCAACCCCAATGTTCAAACGCCCAATCTGGATCGACTGGCCGAGCGGGGCACGCTCTTTACCCGCGCCTACTGCCCCAATCCGACTTGCTCGCCCACCAGATCGTCGATCATCACCGGCCAATATCCCAGCCAGCACGGATGTTATTCGTTGGGCACAAAGCTCTCCGAGCAGGCGCACACCGTGGGCGAAGATTTCAGCGCGGCCGGCTATCGCACCGCACTGGTCGGCAAGGCGCACTTCCAACCCCTGCGCGGTACGGATGAATTTCCTTCGTTGGAGGCCTATCCGATCTTACAGGATCTGGATTTTTGGCGCAGCTTTCATGGCCCCTTTTATGGTTTCGACCACGTCGAACTGGCGCGCAACCATGCCGATGAAGCCCATGTCGGCCAGCACTATGCGATCTGGATGGAAGAGCAAGGGTGTCTAAATTGGCGCGATTACTTCAAGCCGCCCACCGGCCACAATGCCAACCAAAAACATCGGTGGGAACTGCCCGAAGCGTTCCATTACGACCGCTGGATCGCCGAGCGTAGCATGGCGTTGCTGGAGGAGTATCGACGAAACGACGAGAGCTTCTTGCTTTGGGCCAGCTTCTTTGATCCCCACCCACCCTATTTGGCGCCGACGCCGTGGGACACACTTTACGACCCCACCCAAATCGACCTGCCCGCGATGGTGGCGGGCGAACACGACCAGAATCCGCCTCACTTCCAAATGACCCAGCAGGCCAACCCTGACTTTTCTGCTTGGGAGGAACCGGGGGGTCATGCGATGCACGGCTTTCAATCCCATCTCCACGACCGGGATGAGATGGCCAAAAACATCGCGG
>JAAUPU010000733.1 GCA_012032975.1 Caldilineaceae bacterium
ACCGCGCCCACCAGCGCAACATCTACGCTCAGCTCCGTATCCAGATTAGACATTGAAAGAAGGCGTTGGCAGAGTTGACTGCCATGGATTGTAGAAAGACGATCAGGCCAAGCACGGCAAAGAGGACAACGGGTGCCGATCGCCTGGATGTGGGACCATAGCTTTCTACAATCTCGAATGGGCTGACGCCCAGCATGATCACGACGGAGATCAAGTAGGCGACGGGGACTACCCAAAGCGCGAAGCGATATGGTTCGACGTCATCGAGCGAGTAGCCGAGCCAGGTTGCGAAGAGCAACGGCAGCACGCCGGCAGCCAAGCTTCCCACAAATGCCGAGATGCGCGTGAGCGCTGGCTGCGCCGAGAACGCGTGGCGGCGGTTTTCTTCGTTGCTCGCCTGCATCGAGGAACGGCCGGCCGTTGACCGTCAGTAAGGACGCGCCGGCCCACGTGATCATCCAGGTCGCGACAACCCAAGGTACCCACAGATTGCGTGGCAGCGCTTCGACCAGCAGCAGAAGCGACATGCCCGCACAGACCAGCGCGTAGCCCGCGATCAGCGCGAATCTCAGCCCGAAACGCGCACCGACCGCTCCGGCCGGCAGCGCGCAGACGGCCCAGGCGATCTGGCCGGCAGCAACGACCAGACCGATCTCCTCGACCTCAAAGCCGGCGCGCAGCAGGAAGAGATTGAGCAGGACCGTGAGCATGCCAAAATAGGCGAACGCCGAGAGCGTCCAGCTCGCCAGAAAGCGGCGCATGTCGATGTTGAACGTTCGAATGACCGACCAGTTACGTATCATCGAGGATATCCCGCCTTCCCATTCCGAGCAGAAGCTTGCCATGGTCTTCATACGCGACATCGGAGGCAATGATGTGTTGCGCGGCGGCGCGCATGTCACGCATCAGCCGCTCCAGAATGTTGGGCTGAAAAAGCGCGCCTCCGCCGCCGTAGCGGAAGGCTTGGTCCGTGATCTCAACCGCAATATCGGTGATGAAGGTCGCGATCGCCCGGCTCTCTGCCTGATCCTCCGGACGGACAGGCTCGCCCTGGTTGAGTCGACGCCAAATATCTTCGTAAAAATCGAGGCCAGGCCCGCGCCGCACGCAGCCGCAGATCGAATTCCCCGATCTTGCGGTGGACCACCTGCCGTTCCGAGAGCGCAGACGGCCGATAGCGACCGCGTTGGGTCGTGGCCATGATGGTCAGTTCGTCCAATGCTCGGCGAGCGACGCCAGCCGCAAAGCCGATGTGTTCGGTGGCGACGGACGCAGGTATCGTAAGGTGGAAAAGCGGTCCGCCGCGGTTGGGCTTGGGCGTCGTACCTGGCGGAGCGAAGGTAAGCTCCGTAGGAACGAATAGGTCATCAATCGAAAAGTCGCAACTGCCTGTGCCCCGTAGCCCGACCACATGCCAATTATCGTGGATTTCAACCTCGCTGGTCGGTACGACGATGTTAACAACTTCTGCGGATGAGTTGTCAGCATCCATTTGCCCATCGTGGCGCACAACAACGGCGCTACACGAAATCCAGTCGCTGTGACGGATGCCGCTGGCGAAACGATAGCGTCCGCTGACCCGATACCCACCAGTCACCGGTACAGCTCTGCCAGCCGGAAAGAACGAACCCGCCGTGATCGGCGCTCCTCGACCATAGACGAGTTCAGCGCCCGCCTCGGGCAGAAATGCCGACATCCCCGAACCACTGCCAGCGGCGATCATGGCGCACCAGCCGCTGGCCGCGTCGATATAGCTCAGCGCCTCGATCACCTCGATTTGCAGCATCGGATCGGCCTCGGCGCCGCCCAGCGCGGCTGGCATCTTTAGCATGAAGAAACCCGCGTCGCGCAGCGCATCGACGGCTGGCTGCGCCAATGTGCCATTTGCTTCGGATTCTTCGGCATGCTCGATCAGAACATCGCGTACACTCGCGACCTTCTCCATCCATGCAGCACGAACAACTTCGCGTTCTGGCGTTGACATCACTCTCTCCTTGTGTTTGGCTTGTTGACATTGTGCTGCTCGAACTACGTCCCGGCAAGGCGTGCGACCACCGGTGCGAACTCGGCTATGCTGTGCATGATCGTGACGTACGAAAAGCCGTAGCGCTCGCGCTGCTCGACAAGCTGGTCCGCCATCCCATCGACGGTGCCGAAGAGGACGGTGGGCGACGACAGCGTCCTGCTCAGATGGTCCTCCAAGAGCAGGGTCGAGTAGCCTAACTCCTCGGCCCGGCGCGCCTGCTCGATCAGCTCGTGGCGCGTATTGGCTTTGCAGGCCGTGCCAAAGCGGAACGGGTGTGAATTTCTCATGCATCTACCTCCGCAATCGCTTCGACCTCCACGAGAAAAATGGGCGCAACCAGTGCGGGCGTTGCGATTACCGTACTGGCAGGCACACCCGCGGGAATGCTTCCGTGCGTGCACGGGCAAACTCGGCATAGCGCGACACGTCCACCAGATAGCCGGTCATCTTGACCACGTCGTACATGCTTGCGCCTGCGCTTGCAAGCGCCTCCTGCATATTGCGAAAGACCTGCTCCGACTGAGCGTACATGTCGCCTTCACCGACGGGGTTCCCGTCTCCATCGATGGCGACATAGCCGGAAAGATAGATGGTGTTGCCCCGTCTGATCCCGGCCGGCAGCCCGGCCTTCTCGGTCCATGTCCAACCCGGATCGATGATCTCTCTGTTCATGTTTGGTTCCTTTCTGTTTTTATGTGCGTGAGCCGTGATGATTTCTCCACTTCAGCTGCGTCTTGTGAATGTGCCGTTGGAGTGTCCACGGTTTTGGTCTCCATTCTTGCCCTCCCATTCATAGCCGCTGGATCTCAGGAGCAGAGTACGGCACTTTTTCTACCCTGATCTCAACGCCCGCTTGAGAATCTTGCCCGTGGCCGACATGGGCAGCGACTCGCAGATCTCGACCTGACGCGGGTACTTGTAGGCGGCCATGTTCTCCCTGCTCCATGCGACGATCTCCTGGGGTGTGGCGGCAGCCCCCTCCTTGAGGATCACGAATGCCTTGACCTCCTCGCCGAAGCGCTCGTCCGGCGCGCCGATCACGGCGACCAGGCTGACC
>JAAUPU010000055.1 GCA_012032975.1 Caldilineaceae bacterium
CCCACCACTACCCCGCTCCGTACGCCCAGGCCGACAGCCACCCGGGTTCCGACGCGCAGCCCGCTTCCCGCCGCGTCGCCTACGGCCACCAAAAGCCCTACCCAGGCCGCCACAAACACGCCAACCAGCACGCCAACCAAGGCCAATACGGCGACCCCAACCTCTACCAGCACGCCCAAGCCCAGCACACCAGCGCCGACCGTGACCCAGGGTCCGACCCCGACACCGGGACCGAGCACCATCTACATCCGCAGCCAGAACGGTTCGCCCCAAGGATCCAACTACATCGTGGTCGGCGAGGTGATGAATGGCGGCGAAACACGCGCCTATTTCGTGAAAGTGATCGGCACCTTCTTCGCCGAGACGGGCGATTGCTCGGCGCGCAGGAGACGCAGACGCTGCTGCCGTTGACCGAGATTGGACAGCGCAATCCCTTCCGCATCCAACTGACCAACGTCGCTGGCTCGGTCGCACGCTCTGAACTGGCGATCTCGTGGAGCGATGTGACGCTGCAGAACTTTGAACGGCTCTCGGTGCTGACCCAAAAGGCTGAAACTGAAGGTGGCCTCCAAATCACAGGAGAGCTGCGCAATGATCACGGCGTGCCCCTCTCGGACATCGTCGTGGTCGTCACCTTTTACGATGCGGCCGGCGAAGTGCTGGATGTGTCCACCGGTAGTGTTTCGCCCAGCGCTCTGTCGCCCGGCGAAAGCGGCGCCTACACCATCGTCGTGCCCAACCTCGTCGACTATACCAGCTTTGGCGTGCAGGCGCAGGGCACATCTGGCATTCGCTGATTAGGACATGATTTGCCATTTTCCCACCGATGCGTACACTTCGCACGTACACTTGGTTTGGGCTTGCTCACGAAAGAGGCTGATCATGCTTGAGATCAATGTCAAAGAGTTGCGCGAGCAACTGGCGCAATTCATCACCCAGGCAGAAATGGGCGAGGAAATCGTGATTACCCGTCGCGGGAAGGTTGTTGCTCGCCTGGTGCCGCCGCCTCAAACTCCAGCGCAATTTCCCGACCTAACGGAGTTCCGCGCCTCGATTAAGTTGAGAGGTGAGGGACCATTAGAGACACTGTTGCACCTACGCGATGAGGCCCTATAGTGGTTTTCTTCGATACAAGTGTGGTAATAGCCTACTACTTGCCAGAAGCCTATAGCCAACAAGTGCAACTGCTCTATGAGAATACCCCAGAGCCAACTATCAATAGCTTCATAGAAGTAGAAGTTCTGTCGGTATTTTCACGCCTTGTTCGCACCCAGGAACTTACCCTGGACAAAGCCAGAGAAGCTGCCGCCCTCTTTTCAGCGCATCTGGAACAGGGTCTCTACACACAGATCCCCCTGCGAGTAGCCCACTATCGTCAAGCGCGCGAATACATCGCCCGCTTCTATCTGCCCTTGAAGGCGCCGGATGCGCTGCACCTCGCGGCCGCTGCTCTTGAACAACTGCCTCTTCTCACGGCGGATCGACAGTTGGCGCACAACGCAGAGTCACTGGGCATCGCTGTGGAGCTGCTGACCGTTTCGTGACCCACCCCATTTGAATGGAATCCACATGGACTTCTACCCGGCAGAGCATCCCATACCCAGCGGAACGTCCACCGACCGCCTGCTGCTGAGGCCACTCCGTGCAACCGATGTCGAGCTCGACTACGACGCGGTCATCTCCAGCGCCGAGCAACTGCGCGCCTGGAGCCAGAGCAGTTGGCCCGGCGATGGCTTTACTCTGGCGGAAAATTTGGACGACCTTCAGCGCCACGAACGCGAGCACATCGAACGTGTGGCGTTCACCTTTACGGTGCTGGACCCGACTGCCAGCCGCTGCCTCGGCTGTGTCTACTTGACCGCGGTGCGACCCGTGGTCGCCCAACTGATTTCCGACCTCGTGGCTGAGCCGGTCTATGTGACGAACGTGGGCTTTTGGGTGCGGACGTCTGAAGTGGAAAATGGCCTGGACGCGCATCTGCTTGCCACGCTTCTCGCCTGGCTTGCCGCGGACTGGCGCTTCGATCGCGCCGTATTTGGCATCAGCCACAAGGATCCACGCCAGACATCGTTGCTTGAAGAAGCCGGGCTGGAACGACGGTCAGAGTATCATCTGCCCGAACGGGCGGCGCTATTGGCTCTTCGTTTAGCGCGGCGGCTGTAGCTGCGGCGCAGGTTTGGCGCAAAAAAGTAGCCCCGTCGGACGACGGGGCTACTTTTTTCATTGGCTTGCTGAGGCTGTGGATCAGTCGCTGATCGCAGGGGCCGGCGGCTGCGGCGGCGGTGGTGGACGATCGGCCTTCGCCTCTTCGGTCGGTGCGAAGACCGCGCTGACCCCGTTATCCACCTTGTTGCTTTCGGCGATCAGGTTGCCCGGGTCCGACCGCACCTGGAAGGTCAGCGCGCCGCCCGTCGCCACCGCGTCGAAGACCAACTCCGCCATTCCGCTGCCGCCGGCAGGGATCGACGCGATGCGTTGCTCGCCCTCCACCTGCAGATCGGTCTGGTTGGCGGCAGCAGCCACAACCTGGACGGATACATCCTCAGCGTTGCGGCCACCCACATTGCGCACAACTACACTCACGGCGACCTGCTCTCCATCCACGCCAAGCGGCTGAAACGAGACGCCGTCCGCCGCCACGACCAGGTTCACCTGCGTATCGGTCGCAGCGGGAACGGACCGCGAGGTCAACCCACTGCCGGCCGGCCCGATGGTCAGCGTCTTGGTGGCCTGATTGTCGGTTTCGTCTGACTCGGGAATCTTGTTCTCCTCGTCGGCCGTCACGCGGATCGTCTGCTCGCCTTCCTTGTCGGCGGTGTCCAACGTCACGCTCACGATCTCCGAACTACCGGCAGCCAGCGTCGAGATCACCTGCGTCTCGCCGATTGGCTCCGCTTCGTCATCGTTCATCAGCGCAAAGCTCACCTCGACATTGGCTGCCGCGATGGTCCCCTTGTTGTGAACGGTCGTACTGATCACCACCGGCTCGCCTTCTGCCGGCGCTTCTGGATCAAAGCTGATGTCGCTGCTGGTCACCACCAGATTGGGCGCGTTTGGCTTCTCCTCCGAAGGCGGCTTCACGGTGAGCGTCTTGGTCGCCTGGTTATCGCTCTCATCCAGCTCGACGATGACGTTGCCGGGATCGACCGCGACCTTGATCTCGTGATCGCCTTCCTTGTCGGTCGTGTCATAGGTCACCTGGACCGTGCTGCTCTGACCGACTGCGAGCGAAACGATGGTCTGATCCGACCCGATCTGGGTTCCGCCAGCGGTTGTGTCCGCAAACTGAACGGTGATGCTGCTGGCGTCCGCAGTCCCCTTGTTGTGGACCGTGGCCTTGATTGTGACTTCCTCACCTGCGGTTGGCGTCGCCGCTCGAGCTGACATCGTCGGCTGTAATCACCAGGTTCGGCGCGGGCGGCGGTGCGATGGTCAACGGCTTGCTCGCCTGGTTGTCGCTCTCGTCCAGCTCGGAGATAGAGTCGTTGGGGTCGATGGTGACCTGGATGAGATGCTCCCCTTCGCGGCCGCTGGTGTCGTAGCTGACCTGGGCAGTGCCCGTCCCTCCGGTGGGAATGTTATCGATGATCTGCTCGGTGCCGATGGGCAATAGTCCGCCCTGGGTCATCTCGGCAAATTGGACGACCACGTCGCTGGCATCGGCGTGCCGTTGTTGAGCACCGTCACAAGCACATTGACCAGGTCGCCTTCGTTGGGAGCGGAAGGCTCGAACTTGATGTTGCCCGGCAGAACCATCAGGTTCGGCGCCGGCGGCGGCGCCACGGTGAGGGTGCGGGTAGCCAGGTTGTCGCTCTTGTCGCTTTCGACGACGAAGTTGTTCGGGTCGGCCACCACCTGGATGGTGCGCGTCCCGATCTTGCCACTCGTGTCGTAGGTCACCTGGACCGAACTGCTGCTGCCCGTCGCGATGGACGCGATGACCTGCGGCGTGCCCAGAGGAGCGGATCCGCCATTGGATACATCGGCGAACTGGACAACGACGTCGGTGGCTGCAATCGCACCAGTATTGAGGACGACCACGTTGACGGTGGTCAGATCGCCCTCGATTGGTTTCGGTGGATTGAAGCCAATGTTGATCGGCAAGATGGCAAGATTCGCGGACGGTGATGGCGTCACTGTCAGGCTGCCATTGGCCTCGTTGTCGGTCTCTTTCAGCTCCTGGATGAAGTTGTTGGGATCAACCTGCACTTCGATCTTGCGCTCGCCGGCTCTGCCGGTCGTGTCATAGGTGACTTGGGCGACGCCGCTTCCACCAACCGGCACCGCATCGATCACCTGCTGCGTGCCGATCGGGATCGGCGTCTCGTCAGTCGTGTCGAGGAAAAGGACCACGACATCACCCGCATCCGCGCTGCCGTCGTTGAGCACGGTGGCATTGATGACCACTTGTTGCCCCTGGGTCGGGTCCGCCGGTCGGAAGCCGATATTCGTGCTCTGCATGTTCAGGTTGGGCGCGGGCAAGGTCGCCATCTCCAACGTCTTCTGCGCCTCGTTGTCCGTTTCGCCGGACTCTGGGATGAAGTTGTTGGGATCGACCACTACCTGGATCTTGCGGTCGCCGTCCTTGCCGGTCGTATCGTAGGTGACCTGAACCGAGCCGCTGCCGCCAGCAGGAATGGCGTCGATGGTCTGTTGTTGGCCAATCGGCGCTGAACCAGAGCTGGTTACGTCGGCGAACTGGACCACCACGTCGGTTGCATCCCGCGTGCCAGCGTTGATCACGATCGCGTTGATGGTCACCTGGTCGCCAGGGTTGGCCGTTGGCGGCGCAAAGCTGATGTTGTTGGCATTGATGACCAGGTTCGGCGCAGGCTGGCTTGCGACATCCAACGACTGTTTGGCCACGTTATCGCCCTCGTTGGACTCGGGGATCAGGTTGTTGGGATCCACCACCACCTGGATCTTGCGGTCGCCAGATCGGCCCGTGGTGTCGTACGAAACCTGAGCCGACCCGCTGGAACCAACGTCGATCAGCGCGATGGTCTGGTTGGCGCCAATGGGGCGCGAGCCGCCGCCGGTGACATCGACAAACTGGACAGCCACCTCGGTCGCGGGCGCATCGCCATTGTTCTGAACGGTCACCTGGATCGAAACCGTATCGCCCTCGACCGGGTTGACCGGATTGAAGCCAATGTTCCCCTCCTGAACAACCAGGTTGGGTGCGGGTGACGAGGTCACGGTCAGATTGCGCGTTGCGTTGTTGTCACCCTCGTTGCTCTCTGGGATGATGGTGTGCGGATCGACCAGCACACGAATCTTGCGCACGCCCACCTTGCCGGCGGTCTCGTAGGTCACCTGCGTCGAGGCGTCGCCGCCAGCCGAGATGCGTTCGATGGTCTGCTTCTCGCCAATGGGCACCATACCGCCATCGGTGACATCCACAAACTGGACCAGCACATCGTCGGCATCCAGCGTACCGCCATTGAGGATCGTCACGCTGACGACCACGGGCACGCCCTGGCTGGGCACTGGCGGGCTGAAGCCAATGTTGGCTGACTCCACCGTCAGGTTGGGCGCGGGCGGTGGCAGAACCAGCAACGTCGCGGCGCCTTTGTTGTCGGTCTCGTTGGATTCCGGTATGAAGTTGTTGGGGTCGGCTACGACCTGGATCTTGCGGTCCCCGATATTGCCGGTTGTATCGTAGTCAACCTGCACCATGCCGCTCTCACCCACAGCAATCTCCCCGATCACCTGGTGCTCGCCGATGGGAATCGAGCCACCGCCGGTCACATCGAGCAACTGGACCACGACATCCGTGGCTGCTGCGGCGCCGGTGTTCAGCACGACCGCGCTCACCCTCACCGGATCGCCTGTGCGGGGCTTGGGCGGGCTGAAGCCAATGCTGTCCGCGCGCACGACCAAATTTGGCATGGGTGGCTGTGCGATGCTCAGTACCTTGGTAGCATCGTTGTCGCTGTCGCTGACCTCGGCGATCAAGTTATTGGAATCGACAAGCACCTGGACCTTGCGATCCTTGCTCAAGCCGGTCGTGTCGTAGACCGCTTGTGCCGAAGCGCTGCCGCCGGCGGGCACGACCGCGATGGTCTGTTCCTTGACGATAGGGACTGCCTCGCCGCTGGTGATATCGTTGAACTGGATCAGCACGTTGCTGGCATCGGTCGCGCCATCGTTGAGAACGACCGCGTTGATCGTTACCGTCTCGCCCGTAATCGGCAACGGCGGCTGGAAGCCGATATTCACGGCCTGCATGACCAGGTTTGGCGCAGAAACTTGACCGATGGTCAGTTTCTGCTTGGCGATATTGTCGGTTTCGTCGGACTCGGCGATGTAGTTGTTGGGATCAACCACGGCCTGGATTTGCCGGTCGCCGCTGAGTCCTGCCGTGTCGTAGACGATCTGCGCCGTCCCGCTGCCGCCGGCCGGGATCGCGTCAATGGTCTGTTCGTCCCCAATCGGGAGAGATTCGCCGCTGCTGATGTCGATGAAGCGGACCTGCACATCGCTTGCGGCCGCGGTGCCGTCGTTGAGCACGGTGACGGTCACGGTCACCTGGTCACCCTGGGGTGGGGGTGGGTGGGTTGAAGCCGATGTTGTTGGCATGTAGCGCCAGATTGGGCAACGGTGGCGCGGCGATGGTCAGCGTGCCCTTGGCTTCGTTGTCGGTCTCTTTGGTTTCGGGGATGAAGTTGAACGGGTCCGCGATCACCTGGATCTTGCGGTCGCCGACGCGGCCTGATGTGTCGTACTCCACCTGGGCCGTGCCGCTGCCGCCGGCCGGGATCGCCTCGATGACCTGCTGTTGGCCAATGGGCACCAGGCCGCTGTTGGTCGCATCCACAAACTGAATCAGCACCTCGGCAGCGTCCACAGCGCCGTCGTTGAGTACGGTTACATGGATGATCACACCATGCCCCACCGTCGGGTTGGCCGGATTGAAGCCAATGTTCGCGGCCTGCACGACCAGATTGGGCGCGGGCAAGTCGATCATCTTCAGCGTCGCCTTGGCGCTGTTGTCAGACAGGTCGGTCTCTGGCACCGCGTTGTTGGGATCGACGATGACTTCGATGGTGCGGCTGCCACTCAACCCGGTCGTATCGTAGGTGATCTGCACGGTCGCGCTGCCGCCCGCTGGAATGCTGTCGAGAACCTGGGGTGCATCGATGGGCGCCGAACTGACACCGGTTCCATCCACAAACTGGACCACCACATCGCTGGCATCGGTGGCGCCGGTATTGAGCACTGTAGCATTGATGGTCACCGGGTCGCCGTCGCTGGGTTCCGGTGGGTCGAAGCCGATGTTGGCTGTCGTCATGACCAGGTTGGGTTTGGGCGGCGCAGTGATGGCAATCTTCTTGGTCGCCTTGTTGTCCGATTCGTTGGACTCCGCGACGAAGTTGTGGGGATCGACAACCACCTGGATGTCTCGATCACCCGTTCTGCCGGTGGAGTCATAGATGGCCTGAGCCACGCCGCTCGCCCCCGCAGGGATGGTGGCGATGACCTGCAACTCACCGATCGGCAAGGTGACGCCATCGGTCACATCCACGAATTGGACCAGCACCTCATTCGCATCGGCGCTGCCGCTGTTCAGCACAACGGCATTGATCGTCACCGGGTCGCCATCAATCGGCTGGGCCGGGTTGATGCCGATATTGGCCTCTTGCATGACAAGGTTGGGCAGCGGTTGCGTCTCAACCTGATCTTCCTTGGCGACAAGAACCTGCACATCGTCGATGTACCAACCCTCGAAGTTGTTGAACTTGTCGTCGATGGTGTCAAACCAGTAGCGGAAGTGAATGGTCCCGCCCTTCTTGACATAGGGTTCGAGGCTCACTTGCCGTTTGACCCATTTGTCCTCGGTGCCGTGGGTCTCGAAAATGGTCTCCCACTTGACGCCATCGGTCGAAATCTGAAGACGGGTGCGGTCGAAACTGGCGCCGGACTCCACCTCGCTCCATTCGTAGTAGACCAACAGCGCGTCGTCAGCGTCGCCCAGTTCGATCGGCGGCGAGGTCAAGGTGCCGTTGTTGGCGCTGCCGGTGTCATAATTCCAGCTACCCTCTTGGCCATAGTACCAGGCAGCCGAGGGGCTGTTGGAGCGATGCTCGGAGAGATGCCAGAGATCGTTGGTGCCCTTGACGGTCCAGTCGCCTGGGCCATCTTCCATGTCATCTTCAAAGAGCACGGTGCCGCTACTGGTCGTGGCGATGACGACGTTCGACAGGTCGGATTCGTTGCCGACATTGTCCAACACGCGCAGCGCGATGTAATAGGTTGTAGTCGGGTCCAGACCGGTCAGGGTGAAGGCCTCCCCCGTCCCCGCGGGTTGCGGAGCCGGTAGATTGGCTGCTTGGGTCGCTTCCTGCCAGTTGGCGTCGGAAATGGGCGACTTGGAATAGCGCAGGTCATAGGCATTGGCAGCGCCTTCATTGCCGTCGTCGCCGGTTGCGGTCCAGGTCAGCTTCACCCCCGTGAGCAACAGCCCCGCCGATGCCAGGTTCTGACAGCCGCCGGCGGCGTCTTGTCGTCTTCCATTGTATTGAGGACGTTGAGACGACCGTTGGTCATGGTGGTCTTGCTCTGGTCGGAGAGCAGGTTTACGCCGGAGAGCAGGCGCTGCTTCACCTGGTCGCCGGTCAAAGTCGGATATTTGGACCAGATCAACGCAGCCGAACCCGCGACGTGGGGCGCGGCCATGGAGGTGCCGTTGAGACTGCGATAGCCGGATGAATCACAAAGCGGGCAACTGCCCTTGGGTACGGTAGAGAGAATTGCGTTGCCCGGCGCGGCGAGATCGACCCAATCGGCGCCGTAGTTGGAGAAGTTGGCGTAGAGGTCGTCGTGGTCGGTGGCGGCCACCGAGATGATGTTGTCCAGGTCATAGCCAGCCGGATAATGGAGCGAATCCGAATTGCCGTTGCCGGCTGCGCAGATATGCAGTGGCTGGTCCGCGCCGGCCATGGAGTCGCGCAGCGCCTGGGAAAAGCCACCGCCGCCCCAACTGCTATTGACGGCGACGATCTTCTGACCGTGGGTGTTCTTGAGGTCGTTGAGATAGTTGAAGCACTTGATTGCGTCGGCTGTGCTGCCGCCGCCGCTGGCGCTGACGAGGTGCAGGACAATCGCGTAGCGATCGAACTGGAGTATCGGCAGCTCGCGCGGATCGCGCGCGGGTCGGTGCGCGCTGCTGGGCGTGTCGGTCATGGCGTCCCCCGTGTTGGCGCAAGCTTACCCGCGGCATCTCTCTATAGAACGTCGCGTGCGGCGGAGATGTCCCCGGTCTCCGCGAGGCAGTCGGAGCG
>JAAUPU010000734.1 GCA_012032975.1 Caldilineaceae bacterium
ACGCGTCGCGGCAAGACGAACAACCGTTCGGGCGATTTCCTGCATCGACCGCATCAAGCATTGGGCGGCGTGTAGACGCCCGCGGCTTCGCCAGCCTACTGTATGGCCGACGTCTTCCAGACCGGCGCAGCGTCGTCACGATCCTGGCGGTATAGTTGACCCCAATGTCAAGACCACGAAGTGCCCAAAATAAGATGGATCCAAGTTGTCATAATCGGTCGTTGTTGGTCCCCCCCCGATAGCGGCGGTGTTGCACCGCAGGGGAGCAGGCAAGTAGTAAACACGCTTTGCTAGTTATGTCAACTTCCTATCTGTCCCTGATCCTATCTGACGGCCAGTTGCACGAGGACCGTCTTGCTTTCCACGAATCCTGGATCAGAACGAGTTTGTACGTTAACAAGACCCATAGACCTCTGCCGGTGTCCGATAGCCAAGACTTTGGTGCAACCTTTCCTGGTTGTAGAAGATGAAGTATTCACCCAGGCCGGTCATCAATGCTGGTACCAGACCGTATTCTTTGAGGTAGATGTCCTCATATTTCACAGTACGCCACAGGCGCTCAATGAAAATGTTGTCGTGGGCCCGACCTCGACCATCCATGCTGATACTGATGCCAGCGGACTCGAGGATCGATGTGAATGCCCGTGCCGTAAATTGTGTACCCTGGTCGGTGTTGAAGATTTCAGGTTGCCCAGCATCCAGCGCCTTGTTCAGAGCCTCTCGACAAAAGTGGCCATCCAAGGTGTTCGAGAGTTGCCAGGTCACCACATATCTGCTGTACCAGTCGATGATGGCGGTCAAGTACATGAAACCTCGAGACATGGGCACATAGGTGATGTCACTCGACCAGACCTGGTTCGGTCGTACGATCTTGACCCCGCGTAACAGATAAGGATAGATGCGATGCTCTGGATCGAAAACTGTTGTCCGGCGCTTGGGATAAATGGCCTGCAATCCCATCAGTCGCATGAGCCTTTGGACGCGCTTGTGGTTAATTTGGTAGCCAAGTCGTCGCAAGTGAGCAGTCATTTTCGGCCAGCCGTAGAAGGGTGTCCTTATATACTGCTCATCAATGCAGCGCATCAACTCCAGATTCAATGGCGACTCGGTGGCCGATTGGTAGTAGTAGCTGGCCCGATTCAGACCCACCAGTTCGCACTGACGCCGAATGCTGAGGTTCGGATGGTCCGGCTCGATCATAGACCGCTTGGCATCAATGGAAAGGAGCAACTTTTTTTTCAACCACTCGAGTTCCATTTTCAGCCGACCTATCTGTTCGTAGAGTTCGGTTTCGGGAGCCGCTTGTACCTGCTCCCGTTGGCGACTGTTATCGTTGAATATCTCGGCGCCCCCATCCACGAGCTGCCGTTTCCAGGCACCGATCTGTGTCGGATGCACCCCGGTCTCGCTGGACAACTCGCTGATCGTCCGGTCGCCTTTGGTCGCTTCCAACGCCACCCGAAACTTGTAATGCGCACTGTACTGCCTGCGTTTTTTCGTCATCAGAGTTCCCCTCCACTTGCTACTGTATACCTTCGATTTACCACCTTAGCACGTGGTCCAGTTTTTGGGGTCAATTATAGATCGGCGAGGCGTCTCCCTGTTGCTGCATTGATATCTACGACAGCAACCTTGCCACCCTGCTCAACCAGCATACTCGCAGTGGCGGCTCCTAATCCTGAACCACCACCGCTGACCAAGAAAGTACGATCGTCAATTTTCACTTCGTTGTCCTGACGAAACATCCAGCCAGTGCAGGGTCTGCATCAGCGGATTGTATGCATGACCAAGCCTGCACCTCGATTGTACACTGCCTCATTCGCGATTACCTTTCCTGCGATAATTTCGTGCGCCTGACCCAGTTCCGAAGCTATCGATGTCTCTGCACATTTTTGTGTAGCGGAATATTAAATTGGGTGTTGAAATTGTTTAACGATGCTGATATACTTCTATCAAGCGGGAGCGTGTTTGTGACGTCGTCCCGCCCCTTTTTTTGCTACGTCATGCCTGGCAGCGATCTTTGTTTCACGTGAAACAGGATAAATCTCACTCAATTGCGCCTGCAATTCAACCAGGGCACCAGCAGACAGGGGTAAGGTCACGCACATATTCCGATAAGTTATCCTGTCAAGCCGACAGGCTTCCGCCACGCTGGGCAGATTTGCGAATATAAGCAAGGATCAGGGTTAATGCTGCCGGGGTAATGCCTTCGATCCTGGATGCCTGCCCCAGATTCACCGGACGGTTACGCTCAAGCTTCTGCACCAGTTCATTGGATAAGCCTGGCATGGATGAATAGTCAAAATCTGCAGGAATACTGCGGGACTCCTCCTTGCGCATGGAGACAATATCAGCCTCCTGTCGCTCGATATATACAGCATAGGATGCCTCGATTTCAATCTGCTCCCTGATTTTGGCAGACAGACCGCCAAGCTGCGGAAAAGACGTGACTAACCGGGAGATGTCCATCCCTTCATGGGCCAACAACTCGTAGGCAGAGCGCCGAACACCATCCTGATTCAGCCTTATCCCTTTTTCTGCTGCTTCATTGGGAGTGAGACTTATGGATCGCAACAAACGCTCTGCATCAGCCAATTTCGTTTTCCAATCGGCAAATGCTTCAGCCCGTTCCACGCCCACGCAACCAAGTTCAAGGCCTAGCGGTGTCAAGCGCTGGTCCGCATTGTCCGACCGCAGGCTAAGGCGATATTCGGCCCGTGAGGTGAACATACGATAGGGTTCCGATACACCGCGGGTGGTCAGGTCATCAACCATCACGCCAATATAGCTATTGCTTCGCGAAAATTCATATGGTGCGGCGCCACGCACCATTTGTGCAGCACCGATTGCCGCGACAAGCCCCTGTGCAGCCGCCTCCTCATAACCTGTTGTGCCATTAATTTGCCCCGCACAATAAAGGCCCGTCATTGACCTAATTGCCAAATTCCGATCCAATGCGCGCGGATCAATATAGTCATATTCCACAGCATAGCCAGGAACAGCCATCACACAATTTTCAAGCCCCTTTATGGAATGAAGCATCGCATCTTGAATATCGACCGGTAAAGAGGTTGAAATACC
>JAAUPU010000735.1 GCA_012032975.1 Caldilineaceae bacterium
GCCATGACTCTGCATTTCTAACGAATTCGCTTCCGAAATCTGCCAATATCGCCTGCATATGGGTCGGATTGGCCCCAATCTGAATAGAAACGCCCTCTGTTTGAACGTTTTTCATCAAAAGTAAGGTATCAAACAAGAGCCTAACGCCACAGTCAGCGGGCATGATGAAAGCATGTAGCCCGACCGCGCCCATCCCTGCTCCGCTGGACCCCTGGTTGGTGGGGGACTACACCACTACGTACTCCTCAATTGATGCCAAATCGTCAGCTTCGGCTTGTTGAGCGAAGTAGATGTCCCAGCGCATCTGTAGATTCATCCAGAAGTCAGCGGAGTTACCGAAAAAGCGCGCCAAGCGCAATGCCGTACTCGGCGTAACGCCGCGCTTGCCATTGATCAATTCGTTGACCCGCTGGTAGGGGACATGGATTCCATCAGCCAACTGCTGTTGCGTCAGTCCCATCGGTTTGAGAAACTCCTCCAATAGCATCTCACCGGGATGCGTTGGCGTGCGGTGTGTTGGAATACGAATCATGTTCTTGCCTCAGTGATAATCAACAATCTCTACCTCGTCCGGTCCTGATTCGGTCCACACGAAACAGATTCGATACTGCTCATTGATCCGAATGCTGTATTGGCCTTGTCTGTCTCCTGAAAGGGCTTCAAGACGGTTGCCTGGAGGAATGCGTAGTTCATCAAGCGCAATGACAGAATCCAATTGCTCCAATTTGCGGGCTGCAATCTTCCAGATGCTTTGAGGGCAGGTGCGTCTTGCTACACGACTCTGGACGCCGTAGAAGATATCGTCTGTACCTTTGCGCTTGAATGACCGAATCATCTTTGAATGATATCACGGTATTCATGCTAATTCAACAGGGCAGTTTGACACGGGTGTAATTCATGCTGGGGGCAAGATTGGCGTGTGGGCCCAGAAACGGCTCAAATCGACCGTGTTTCAGCAGCGTTCCACCCGCCGGAAGCCACAGGTCGTGGCATTATGTTAATACGTAAATATCGCGCCCCCACACGGAACTACACCCATCTCCGCCGGAAGCCCGCCAACGGCCGGCGGGTCAACCGCAAGTCGCCCGACCGCAGGTCGGAGAGCGACTCGTCGGTTCGGGTGCCCTTTGGGCACGCTTGTTAGGCGGAGGCGCAGCGTCACCCAGAGGATCCCCGGCCGTAGGCTAGCAGGTGGATAGTAATCCGCCGGGCCGTTAGGACGGCTTCACCGGCTGGCGCGGAGCCTGCGCAGCGAGTGGAGCGCCAGTCCGGTGGAAGCCGTGGTTAGGCCGCGTTCTTCTCTAGTAACCGCAAAGCGGTTTCTATCACATGGTGCGCATCTTCCTCGATAATCGAATAAGGAAGTTCGTTCCCCATCACCAATCGGTACTCTATTGTTTCATCATCCCCTGGTTTCCGGAAATGGGTGATTGGATTGCGAATTTGGCGTGCGTGCTGGAGATTGGCGTATTCGCGCTGATTAATCCAGCCATGATTCAAAGCCTCTTTCAGTAACTGTGTGAGGCTTGCCCTTTCGAGATCATTTCGCCCGGTTGCGAAGAATAGGGCAGCAACTGTGTGCTCAATGTATGCGATTCCAAGTACAATAGCCGCCAAAAACTGCCCGTATACGAAGCAATATCGTGCTTCTTCAAACAAGCATTTTGCCAGTAGCCCACCTGGGAACGTCCAGTATTCAGCTTTTGGAGAGATACCTGAAAGCCATTGTAGTCGAGCTAGCCTGTCTGGGTGGCAGACTTCGTCTTCTCTCGTGAGCCATTCAACTGGCGTCATACGTGGTGAACTCCGAAATCGGGCTACGGTCGCTCATGCGAGCCTGATAAGCGGCCTAACGGTCCGGCGGGTCAGCCGCAAGTCGCCCGACCACAGGTCGGAGAGCGATTTGTCGGTTCGGGTGCCCTTCGGGCGCGCTTGTTAGGCGGAGGCGCAGCGTCACTCAGAGGGTCCCCAGCCGGAGGCTAGCAGGCGGGTGTCAACCCGCCGGTTCCGCTCGACGTAAGATTGGAGGGCGGCGATTGCTAACCAGTGCACAGGTTTTGGCAGTGACTCCATCTTGCTCTTCGTGATCTGAGGTCCTACGATTGGAGATACTCTCACAATCACCTAGAACTAGATCAACCCCACTAACTGAAAGATCATCTCCCAAAAGCCATACATGAAAAACCCAGACAGAACACCGATAATTATTCCCATTACACAGCCGCAACCTAGCGCCTGGGCATACTGGCTGTTGTCCTTATCCTCAGACCTAATGACATGCCGTCTTTTCAAACATGCTGTAGGCTCAATACCTTTGTTGAGGCGATGATGTGAGTTTGACGATGCTTCCCTATATCATTGAGTTCTAGCGCATATGTCAGAAGTTGGCAAGGAGTCAAACGATCATCATATTGCATCACAGTGACGTCGGAAGCCCGCCAACGGCCCCGGCGGGTCAGCCGCAAGTCGCCCGACCGCAGGTCGGAGAGCGATTTGTCGGCTCGAGTGCCCTTTGGGCGCGCTTGTTAGGCAGAGGTGAAGCGTCACCCAGAGGGTACTCGGCCGCACGCTAGCATGCGGATGGTAATCCGCCGGGCCGCTAGGACGGACGCAAAGTGTCCGTCCTGTTATGCGGAATAGTACCTGCATGGCACCCTGAACAGAGCGGTTCCAGCGCCGTTATGCGGCGACGGTTGCTGGCCATTCACCTGTGCGTGGGCCTCTCCCGCCCCAGTGTAGCATCGCGACATACAGTCGTCAATGGCGAATGGGGCGATGGATGGGGCGATGGTCGCAGTCATCGAATTGGGGATGCGTCGTCAATCGTCTCGCCAAAGACGTTGAACATCCGGCCCAGCAGCCGTCCGCCCACCGGAGCCTGCAACGCCTGGTCCATGTCGATGACCGGGTCGCCGCGCGCGAGTCCTCGGGTTGGCGTCCGCCGCCCGCGGACCCTGCACCGCCAGACCTGCGAATTCATCGCTCGCATTTCGCAGTTCGACTCCCTCCGCGCCGTGCGCCGAGAGCCACGCGAAATCCTCCTCGATCATCGACGCGTTCACGACGAGCAGCCACTC
>JAAUPU010000736.1 GCA_012032975.1 Caldilineaceae bacterium
ATGCCATGTCCTCCACCTCGATACTGTGGTACGCGCAGAGCCATCCGGACGAAGATTTTGCCGAGACATTCGCCGTTTGGCTGAATCCACAGTCCATGTGGCAGGAACGCTATGTGGATTGGCCGGCGTTGAAGAAACTCAAGTATATGGAGAGTTTGATGACCTCGCTGGCCGAGGCCCGGCCGTTGGTCACGACCAAGCAGCGCGTCGACTCGCTGCCCCGGCTTCGCAGGACCTTGCGGGAGCATTACGAGCAGAAACACAAACATTACGGGACGCCGCATCCGACGTTTTACGATCGCGACCTGCGCCGGATTTTTTCCGATGCGCCAGAATTCCGGAGCAATACTTCGGCGGTGCAATTTTTGTCGCGTATTCGTCGGGACGTGCGCCGGGAGGTGGCGGCCTGGACCGGCGAGTACCAATATACGATCGATCGCGTGTTCGAAGACATCGTGTCACGCTGCCGTGAACAGGATTTGCGTGTGGCTGTGGCGGAAGACAAGGCCAAACTTGATGTGACCATCCTGTTGACGGTGCAGACGATGAATTATCTCCATGGCGGTCATCACCGGGTGGCCCTATGAAAACGCTCCGTGTGCTGGTCCTCGTGCATGAAGATCTGGTTCCGCCGGACAAGGCCGAAGGGATCGATCTGGCTGCAGCTGAATGGAAAACCGAGTATGACGTAGTCAGCACGCTCCGGGGACTCGGGCATGAGGTCTATCCGCTCGGCGTGCAGAATGATCTGGGGATCGTCCGAAAGGTTGTGGACGAATGGAAGCCGCATCTCGCCTTCAATCTTCTCGAAGAATTCAGCGGCGTGGCCGTGTACGATCAGAATGTGGTGTCATATCTGGAGCTGCTCAAGGTTCCCTACACGGGCTGTAATCCGAGGGGGTTGATGCTCGCCCGCGACAAGGGCGTCGCCAAAAAATCCTCTACTATCATCGTATCCCCATTCCAGAATTCATCACCGTTCCCACATTGAACGCTCCGAGGATACATTACGAGCTGAGTGCAAGTCGTTGCAGTCGGACCTAGATCGGGACCATCCAACAGAAGGCTGATGCGGAAAAGACGCTGCAAGAAATCTGGCGTGCCGAGGGCGCCCCTGGAGTTGACGCGTTGCAATGGACGCGCATGGCTGTCCGGCAACCCATTGCGACGCTCAAGCAACAACTGGACGCAGATACGAGGCTGCTGAGTGCGCTGGATCTGGCGCTGTCCAGCTATGGTAATCAGCAAGCCGGCGAGGCCAAGCTTCGCCAGACGCGACAAGAGTACCAGAAGATCGACCAGGAACTGCGCCGTGCCAACGAGGCACAGGCAAACGCCGATCTGGTCGAGACGCTTCAAGCGGCCAGAACCTATCTCGTTGCGCACCCCCATGCTGATCGTTGCCCGGTCTGCGCGAAACCGGAACCCCATGATGCCTTGCTAGAATCGCTCAACAATCAGCTTGATCAATTGCAACATATTCAGCAGTTGCACGAGAGGTTGAAGCTAAAACTTGAGGAAGGGCAGTCGGCCAAAGGCGCTTACGATGCGGCCGAGCAAGCCTGGCAAGCTGCCTGGCATGAGTTGACCTTGCTGCTGCAAGACACGCATAACAATCCATTTGATGATGATGCAGAGGCGAACACAGGTTTTGCAACCGACGCCGAGCAGACGCTGCAAGGTCTGCTTGTCCAACGCTCCGCGCTGCAACAGCGCATCGATCAAGCCCAAAAAGCTGTTGGCCAACACAATGTCTTGCAGGCTCACTTGACAACGATTGACAGGTTGATGAATACCACGGTGGATATGGCAGCATTGAACCTGCGCATGCAGGAGATGCTCTCGATTGTAGAATTAGAGCGCAAGCGGTATGTCAGAGAAATGGTCAACGCAATCAGCGAAACGGTTGGAGAACTCTACCGTCGCATCCATCCAGATGAGCCGCTTGGGGATCCGGCGTTTGGTCTGAAGGCAAAGAACCGCGCCTCGTTGACCCTGTCTAGTAAATTTGGATCACAGACCGATGTGCCACCAGGCGCTTACTATAGCGAATCCCATTTGGATACGCTCGGCCTTTGCGTCTACCTTGCGCTGGCCAAGCAGTCAGGCAACGCACTGGTCGTGTTGGATGACATATTGATGTCGGTGGATACGCCGCACCTGGATCGTATCATCGATCTGATTAGCGAAGAGGCCGCTAGCTTCGGCCAGGTGATCATCACGACCCACTCGCGCACCTGGTTCGACCGCATGCGCCAGGGGCGGGGAATGAGTGCCGAGTTGATCGAGCTTTACGGCTGGAGCCTGGACGGGGGAATGCATCATAGCACTGCGGTGCTGGCAGTCGATGAACTTCGCAGCGCGGTCCATGCGCCCAGGTTGGATCGGCAGGCGGTGGCTTCCCGTGCTGGCATCCTTCTGGAGCAATTGCTGGATGGGTTGACCATCGATTTCCAATGTGCGCTGCCACGCAAGCGTCCGGCTTCTTATACGTTGGGGGAACTGTCGCAGGGAGTCAGTAGCAAGCTACAAAAATTGCTACGAACCGAACATCTTGACGCGGAAGGCATGGTGTTTGGATTCTAGTTGAGAGTTTCTGGTTAGAGTTGGGAAAGTGAAAATCAGGCGGGAACTTGAGCTGGCACTAGGCGCGGGAGGGTGAGAATTTCGGGGCCTTCGTCGGTGGTGAGGACGGTGTGCTCGAAATGCGCGGAGGGCGCGCCATCGGCGGTCACGATTGTCCAGCCATCGGAGAGCGTCTTCGTCTTGTAGATGCCGGCGTTGACCATCGGTTCGATCGCGAGGGTCATCCCTGGCTTGATCTTCTCGCCAGTGCCGCGGCGGCCGAAGTTGGGAATCTCCGGCGGCTCGTGCATCGAGGCGCCGACGCCGTGGCCGACCATGTCGCGCCACGACGCTGAAGCCGTGCGACTCGACGTATTCCTGGATCGCGCTCGAGATGTCGCCAAATGCGCTGGCCGACTCGGGCCTGCTTGATCCCCGAGGTCGAGGGCTTCGCGGGTGACGCGCAGGAGTTTCTCGCCGAGGGGGAAACCGGGCCGACGCCGACGGTGAA
>JAAUPU010000737.1 GCA_012032975.1 Caldilineaceae bacterium
CGCCATCAGGTAATGCACGTACGGATCGTCCGGCTGCAGGCGCGCAGCGCGCTCGAGGCGCTCGATCGCCCGAATGCGCTCGCCCTGCCGCTGATCGAGCCAACGCCGGCCGGCGATCCTCAGCCAAATCCGGCGCCCGGCGACCCGGCTGTCATGGTCTATGCACGTGCGCTCTCGCCCGATGAAGAGACGGAGACCATCGTCAAGAGTCTGGCCCGATGGCTGCCGGCAAATCCTGACCAGACGGTGGCCGTGCTTGCGCCGGAAAACCAGCGCGGCTTCAAGCTCACCGAAGCGCTGGAGAGGGCCAGTTTGCCCTTCGACGACAGCCTGTTGCGCTCGGACAGCGCCACGCGCGCTGCCGCGCAGGCCCTTTCCACCGTGCTCAGCTACATCACCCAACCCCATACCGCGACCCACCTGGGTCAGATCTGGGAAGAAGTCTGGTGGCCGCGTTGGTTCGCCCAGAACGCGGCCAGACGGAAGATGCAGCCAATGGCCGGGCACAGTCGAAAGAGACAGCCGGGCAGATAGCCGGGCAGACAGCCAAGCCCATGCGCAAAGCAGACCTGCCGGAACCGGTGCAGGTCTTTGGCCGTGCGCTCCAGCGGATCGACCAGCCAGAGGCGTTCCTCTTTCCTGGCGCCAGGGATTGGTTGGACTCGATCGGTTGGCTGGACGAGGCGGAGGGGATGCGCGAGGTGATCGAGGTGTTCCGCGGCGATTTGCGCAAGTGGACGCGCGCCACTATCCTGCCGGTGGATGAGTTGCTGCTCACACTGGGCAACGACCTCTTCAGCGCCCCATCCGACCTGGCGCTGACCCATCGTCTGGCCGTGTTGCTCTCTAAATTGGCACAGGAGAACCCCAGTTGGCGTCTGCCAGAGCTGGCGGGGGAGTTGGAGAACATCGCTCAAAACAAGCGGCGCATCTTGGGCTTCAGCGAGGATGGCGCAGGCTACGAAGCCAAGCCCGGCCAGGTCACTGTGGCCACCATCCATTCGGCCAAAGGACTGGAGTGGGATCGGGTCTACATTCTGGCCGTCAACAACTTCAGCTTTCCCAGCGGCGTCGAGGGCGACAAATATCGGGGCGAACGCTGGTACGTGCGCGACAATCTCAATCTGGTCGCGGAAGCAGTCGAGCAGGTGCGCCAACTGCACATGGGCACGCTGGACGAATATCGCTCCGGCCTGGCGACTCAGAGAGAACGCAGCGCGGTGGCCGCCGAACGGCTGCGGCTGCTCTATGTCGGCATTACCCGCGCGCGCCGGGAATTGATCCTGACCTACAACACCGGTCGCAGCCCGGACCGCGACCCAACCAGCCAGCGCTTGCGTTCGAGGCGCTGGCCGAGTTTGCCAATCGATAACGGACTCTCGATCCATTGGATGCAAGCTCTAGGGTTCGGCTAGCGCTTGCGGCGCAGCACCAGCCAAAACAGACCGATCTGTAGAAGGCTGTAGAGCAACCCAGCGCCGATGGCCGGTCCCCACCACCAACGCAACGTGATAAACCCCGCATACATGATCCCAGCACCACACATTACGCCGCTGATGATCGCGACCTGGAGCGCGTTGAGGAAGGCGATACTACCGAATTTGAAGCCGGACGGCAGAGTTGCGTTTGTCCAAAGCAATGCAGTCGCTTCAGGGCGGTCCGCCAGTACAAATTCCTTGATCGCATTCATGGCGCGCGCGCTTTCGCTCCATGCCAGGCGAAGCTGGATCAACTGCAGCATGGACAAGAGGCCAAAAACAGCCACGATCGCAAAAGCAATCGAAAAGCCGACGAAGATCGCCGTTTGGGCTTCCGGCGCTATCTCCGGGTTCAGTTGCGCGCTAAAGAGTGCGGCTATCAGCGTGGCGACCGCGACGGTGTAGACACTGTAGACCTTGGCGCGGTCTTCGTTGGCCTGAAACGCGGTCTGCGCGATGTAGTTGAATTCGGCGATGAGCAGTTCGTCGGCCAGGTCGCGACGTTCATTGTCCATCTGATCTCCATGTATGGTTTGGCGTGTAAGAGAGTTTTCTACCCAAGCTGGTCAAGGCCCCAATTCATAGTGGAAAACCGACAGATCGTCAAATAGATGGGGTGGACTCACCTGCAGGCTAGACCTGGTCAGATACGCCAGCAGTTGACGGTATGCCTCGTCGTCGTTGGCCACCGCACCGTCATGTCGAACCACAAGAAAGAGCGTTTGGCCTGAATCCCCTTCGGCTGGTCGGGTGGTGCGCTCCGTCAATTGCTGCTCAACCGTAGATAGATCACTTCCCAGCTTGATGGCAAGGGCATCCTCGTCCTGCAAGGCTGAAAAATAGAATCGGCTCGGCCCCTGGATATAGGGCGGATAGAATGCGACTAAATCCCCGGGTTCGTAGCCAGTCTGTAGGAATTGGCCTACTTGCTTCCAGGGTTCCTGGGGTCGGCCGGCATCGGTCAATCCCCACCCCGCCACGGAAAGGAGGCTCAAGAGGACGAGAGCTGCGATCACAGATGATCGAATGCGCCGGCCGCCAATCGAAACGGCCTGCAAACCGACAAAGACGATAAACGGCACAACCCCCGGCAAGATGGTTCGATACCAAAAGATGGGGAGAACAAGGAGTGAGAACAAGACAATTTGAAGCCAATAGGAGGCTGGCACGGCTGCAATCGGCCAGTTTCGACGCCAGTCGCCCAGCACCATAAGGCCCGCAAGAGAGATGAGAATAAGCGCCTTGGTCGCCCAGTCATAGGCCACGGGCAGGACGGGATGGTATCCACCTAGCCATATGAGTGGTGCAAACAGTGCGTCTGTTCTCGCGACATATCTGGACTGTGCCACAATCAGGTCGACGGACAATGGCGGCATCCACCAGTTGCCGGCTTTGCCACCACCATGCAAACAGGAGATAGGTTGCAACAAAAACGCCGGCCGGCAAGAGCAACGAGAGCAGGAGTCCGAGTTTGCGACCGGCGCCTCTGTTGTGAAGAATGCTGGGCAGCAAATAGAGACCCACGCTCACGGCAAACATGATCCCGACAAAGTGGGTCGATACGGCAACAGACAGTGCAATCGCCAGAGCGCTGGGC
>JAAUPU010000738.1 GCA_012032975.1 Caldilineaceae bacterium
GCGCCCGACGCAACCTGGGCCTGGGCCATCCGTCTGCTGGAGGGCATCTTCATGGCTGCCTACACCACCCTCGGGCTGTCGCTGATGGGCGACCTGCTGGACGTGGAAGAGTCGTCGCGGCTGGCTGCGGGTCTGCAGCGCCAGAAGGGGCGGCGTATGGGCGGCTATCGTGGGCTTGGATCGCTTGCCTTTGCCGGCGGAGCCTTGATCGGCGGTCGCCTGGCAGACGCATACTCGCTCTCGATGACGATGGCTCTTTGCGCAGCCATTTACAGCGGCGCGGCATTGCTGGCGCTTTGGCTAAAGGACGTAGACGCCGGTGAGACAGAGTCGTCTCCGGTCGCAGCCGCGGAAGCAACCAGACCCGCACCCATGCTGACCACCTTCCAGCAGATGCCGCTCCTCTTCCTGGTCGGCGTCACCCTCTGGACCGCGGCTCACTCGGCGTCGGCCTCGATGTGGCCAAACTACATGGCCCAACTCGGCTATACAAAGACTGCCATCAGTAGCCTGTGGGGGTTGGCCGCGCTGGTGGAGATGCCCTCCATGTTTGTCGCTGGCGCGCTCTCGGACACAGTGGGGGCGGGCGATCATGTTGGCGGCGGGCGGCTTTGGCATTGCGCTCGTCAACTTGGGCTACATTCTGGTGGCCCAAATTCCTGCCCGCTATTGTTGAATTGGTTCAGGTCATCCGCGGCTTTGGCTTTGGCAGCTACACCACCAGCGCCATGACCTTTGCGGCGGAGACCGGCGTGCGGCGCACACGCGGCAGCAACAGCGGCATCTTCTTCATGGCCTCCAGCGCCGGGCAACTGGCTGGCATGTTCCTCGGCGGCGCAGTTGTTCAGGCGGTCGGCTTCTATTTCATGTTCGCCATGTGCTCGACCTTTGCCTTCTGCAGTGGGATCTGTTTCTTGCTGCTGCGTACGCGCACCCGGCGCGCAGGCGAAATCTCGGCTGCTGCTTAGCGCCTGTTCAGGCAGGCCATAGAACAACGCAGATCGGATGAAGACCATGTTGCTGGAACAGTCCCTCACCACGATCTACGGCGACGACTTTGAGGCGCAGCGGCAGCGCTATACAACCGCCCTCGCGGCCTTTCGCGCCACATATGGCGACGGAATGGTGGATATCTTTCGCGCGCCCGGGCGAGTCAATGTCATCGGCGAACATACCGACTACAACCACGGCTATGTGCTGCCCGTTGCGCTGGACAAGGATCTGCTCTTCCTGGCGCGCCCGCGGCAGGATCAGCGGGTGCGGCTGACCAACCTGGAGCACGACTTCGCGCCATGCGAGTTTTCGATGGATAGCCAGATCCCGTCTGCAGCGCAGGCGGACTGGAGCAACTACGTGCGCGGCGCAGCCCAGACGGTCGCTCGAACGCTGGCCGAAGCTGGCCACAGACCGGCCAACGGTCTGGATATCCTGGTCGCAGGGGAAGCGCCAGAGGGTGTGCCGCGCAGTGCGGGTCTCAGCTCTTCATCGGCGTTGACCGTGGTGGCCACGCTGGCCTTCATCCACTATTCAAACTGGTCACCGCCGACTTCCGAATTGGCCCCGCTTTGCTCCGACGCCGAATGGTACGTCGGCACGCGCGGCGGCATCATGGACCAGTTTATCGCCCTGCTCGGTGCGCGGGATCATGCCCTCTTTCTCGACTGTCGGCCCGACTCGGCGGGTCGCTACACAAATCAGCGGGTTCCTCTCCCCACCAGCCACCGGCTCTTGATCGTGGAAAGCGGCGTCAAACACAGCAACGTTGCGCGGCGAATACAACCACCGCGTTGGCCTCCTGTCGCGCAGGCGTGCGCCTCCTGGCCGCCGGCCCGTTCGAGGGCATCACCCACCTGCGCGATGTCGAAACGGTCGACTGGGCCGAGCTTGCGCCGCATCTACCCGACCGAGTGACTGTGGGTGCGCTGGCATCTTCGGGCATCGACCTTGGCGACCTGCCGGGGCTGACGCCCGCCACCTCGCTGGCCGTGGCATCGCGCTGTCGCCATGTCTGGTCGGAAAATCGTCGCGTGCTGGCCGCGCTGGATGCTATGGCGGCCGGCGAAATTCACACGCTGGGCAAGCTGCTCTACGACGCCCACGCCAGCGCTCGCGACGACTACGAGATCAGTTGCCCGGAGATCGAAGCGCTCGTCAGCGCGGCCGCCGAGGTCGACGGCGTCGCCGGGGCCAGGCTGACCGGAGCAGGCTGGGGTGGCTGTATCATTGCTCTGGTCCACGCAGATGCGAGCGACGAGTTTCAAACCCATGTCGCCCAGAGTTATGCGCGCACCACCGGCCTGACCTGTTCCATCTTCCCCTGTCGCGCCGGCGCGGGCGCGGGCCATGTGGCTCAGGTTTAGCCGCGCTTCTACGCGCGGACGAGCGGCAGCTTCCCGGCGCACACGGCGCGCGTTCGCGCTCAACAAGCCAACCTCTACTACTGGTCAGATACCCACAAGTTCGTCGCTACCCAAGGAGAAAACTCGATGCCAACCTTTGCCGCCGACCCACTGGTTCACTTCGTACAGCGCACCTTTTACGCTGCCGGCGCATCCGAAGCCACCGCACAGCTTGTTGCAGAATCGCTCGTTTCCAGCAACCTGGGCGGCCACGATTCCCACGGTGTGATCCGCGTCGTGCAATATCTCAACCACATCCACTCCGGCGACCTGCGCGCCGCGGCCATTCCCAGGATCCGCCGGGAGACCAGCGTGATCACACTCGTGGATGGCGACTACGGCTTTGGACAGGCTGCCGCCCATTTCGCCATGACCAAGAGCATCGAAAAGGCCAGCGAGCACGGCTTGTCCGCGGCCGGGTTGATCGACAGCCAACATGTCGGACGCCTCGGCGAGCGGCCCGACGTCCGCGAAATCACCTGTGTCGCTGACGCCGACCGCCTTGATGACTTCGACGCCAAACTCCGACCGGATCTCGGCGATGCGATCCGCGTCTTCGTGCCCGTGAAACTGGAAATGCGACAGAAACGGCGCCGCTTCACCAAGCAGTTTCTCGCCGGCGTCAACGAACAGTCCGCAGAATTTCGGAACAGCAAAGCCCTCCTCATACGCCA
>JAAUPU010000739.1 GCA_012032975.1 Caldilineaceae bacterium
GGCCGCGGCGCTTCGTCGACTTCGATGCCCAGGCCAGGTGCATCGCTGGGCAGCCAGTGGCCTGCCTCGGTCTCCAGCGCATGTTGGACCACCTCCCAGCGCCAGGGCACATCGGCGAGCATATCCTCCTGGATCAGGAAGTTGGGCGTGCTCAGGTCGAAGTGGAGCGCGGCGGCGTTGGCCACCGGCCCCAGCGGGTTGTGGGGCGCGACGCCCATGTAATAGGTCTCGGCCATGGCCGCGATCTTCTTGGCCTCCCACAGCCCGCCACAATGACAGAGGTCGGGCTGGATCACATGGCAGGCCTGCTTCTCAAAGATCTCGCGGAAGCCGAAGCGACTGACCAACCGCTCGCCGGTGGCGATGGGGATCGGGCTGGCGCGGCGCACCTCGGTCAGCGCATCCACATTTTCGGGCGGCACCGGCTCTTCGATGAAATAGGGTTTGTAGGGCGCCAGCACGCGGCAGAACTCGATGGCGTTGGCCGGGAAGTGGCGACCATGGCAGTCGAGCATGATGTCCACATCCGGGCCGACTGCCTCGCGCAGCGCGGCCATCATGGTCTCGGCGTAGGCGTAGGAGGCCAGGCTGTTGAGGCTCTCCGTCGGCGGCGTGATCAGCACCTTGACCGCAGTGTAGCCCTTCTCGACGACTTCCAGCGCCTTGTCCACGAAGATCTGTGGGTCGTTTGCTGTGCTGCGATTCGTAGACCGCGCGCATGTCGCCGCCACCCAGGTGGGTGTACATGCGCACCTTGTCGCGCACCGCGCCGCCCAACAGCTTATAGACCGGGCGATTTAGCTCTTTGCCCAGAATGTCCCAGAGCGCCTGCTCGATGCCAGAGATGGCCGACATGCCGATCACACCCAGCCGCCAGAAGGATTGACGGTACATCATCTGATAGAGATGCTCGATGCGTGTGGGGTCTTCGCCGAGCAGCATGGGGGCAAAGTCCTCGACCGCACCGACGACCGCGCGCGTCTTCCACTCCAGCGACGCCTCCCCCCAGCCGTAGAGACCGGGCTGGTCGGTTTCGACTTTGACAAAGACCCAGTTGCGCATCTCTGCGTTGACGACGACGGTCTTGATGGCGGCTATTTTCATGGCTTTTCTCCAGCGCGATCCTAGCTTCGCGAGCTTTCGGGTGGGTTCTCAAAGTGCTTTGGGCTTGGGGCCAAACAGTGCAAGGGGTTGAGTATACGTGTGGCCGAGCCGGCTGTAGATCGTTCTACGTCAATCGCTGCATCCGCCAGACCTCTTTCTTCTTGAGCGGTCTGAGGTATCAGTGGCCATCAGTCTGGGCATGGTTCAGGATTGGCCCATCGCATCTTGCCAATTTTCGATAGACGGATAACGCCGTTTCCTCTGGTAGACCAACCGAAAACAGGCTTACCGGCCACGAACGTCGCAAAGATAGTTGTGGTTCATTTGAACCATGCCCAGAATCACGATCGCATTAGACAGCAGGCGCGCTCTCTGTTGCGTCTCCCGCTTCGTCACCATCCGGGTCGACGACGGCGTCGACGACCACGGCGCCTTCATCCGTGGCCACGCCTACCTCTGCCACCACACCCTCGGCGGTCGCCCCAACCACTTCATAGGCAATGCCATCCGCCGTCGCCACGGCCACACCGACGGCTACGGCATCATCGGTGATCACTGCACCCACGACTTCGGCGGACTCCTCGTTGGCGGCGATTTCCTTGACAACAAGCCCTTTCTCGGTCAATAGCAAGCCGATTGCCACGTCCTTGCCCTCGTCCAGTCGCCTCGAGAGTTCGGCGGCCAGATTCGCCACGACCGCCCGGACCTGGTCGATGGCACCTGCTGCTGCACCGCTCTCATGAAGTCATGGCTGGTGATGGCTGCGACGGCAGAGGTGCTCGGCTTCAATGCCAAACCGACCGTCCCCAGGCTTTCGTTTCTGAAGCCTTTGTCACCGGCAGAGAGGGCCGCACCGACCGCTGCCCCAGCGCCTGCACCCAGTGCGACGCCGGCGGGGCCGCCCAGGATGCCCAGGACGCCGCCGACCAGCGCGCCGATGCCTGCGCCTTTGCCGGTGCTCATATCACCTGTCTCGTGGTAGTGCACCTTGCCTTTGGCATCCTGGCGGATGACAGCGGCATCTTCGAAATAGAACTGCTGCTGTTTTTTGGCGTCCTTCATCGCGTTCAACGCCTGGTCAGCCGCGTTTTCATCGAGAAACGCCATGACCAGAAAGCCGACGGCGGCTATGCCTTGGTTCTCCGATGTACTCATCTTGTAATCTCCTTGTTGAGCTTTGCCGATTTTCGGCTGGATGGGAAGATATTCAACTACGTCAGCAACTGCCTCCCGATCAGATTGCTGACGACATCAGCTAATGCTCGTTGCTGCGGCTGGCGCCGACCGTCCTGCGCCATGGCCGTGTCGCCGACGCAGGAAGAACTTGAACACTTCATCGACCAGCAGCAATGCAATAGAACAGCCGATGATGATCAGCCATTGGTCGCCGGTCAGTGATGTCAGGCCGAGAAGCTCTTGGAAGACATTCATCTCAGTCGCCAGAAAGGTCATGCCCAGAGCAATGCCATACAAAAGCATCTGGGTTCGATCGTGAAAGATGTCCCGATTGAACGCGGTTTGCGTCTCGTAGCGGGCGCTTAGCCCCATTACGACACTGAGCAAGGCGAACGCTACAAATCCCATGGTTGCAGCCGTGGCTTCTGCCGCAGCATCGCCCGCTACATAGTAGGCTGCTTCCACATAGACCACAAAGATCGCCGTGAGGATGCCGATGAAAGCGATCCGCACCCACTGGGACCGATTCAGGATGGGCTGCTTCAGTGGCCGGGGTGTATGCTCCATGAGATCGGATGCTGGCTTGTCGAGACCCAAAGCAATAGCCAGTGGGACTGTTATCACGAAGTTTAGAAACAAGACAACAAATGGCGAGAACGGTTCGCCGCCCAAGACGACCAAGTAAGCCGCCAGCAAGTAGGCCGAAATGAACCCAACCAGTTGCTCCATCTGAAAACGGACGTAGTTGAAGAGGTTGTTATAGATGGCCCGCCCGAACTCCACGGCCTT
>JAAUPU010000740.1 GCA_012032975.1 Caldilineaceae bacterium
GTCTATTTTGGCGCGATCCTGTTGTTGCAAAGCCTGTTTACGGGGATTACTGGGCAAGAGTCGCCGATTGCGCTGGTTATCTCTACGTTGGCGATTGCCGCGCTCTTCAGCCCGCTGCGTCGGCGCATCCAGGAGCTCATCGACCACCGATTTTATCGGCGCAAGTACGACGCACAGCAGATGATGGCGAGCTTCGCCAGGACTGCGCGCGATGAAACGGATCTAGAGGTCTTGCAGGCAGAGTTGGTGCGCGTGTTGGGAGAGACGGTGCAGCCGGAGCAAGTGGTCGTGTGGCTGCGAGATCAGGGAAAATGGAAGTTGATCAGGCCCAAGACGTCAGTTCGAGGTCGTGGAAGTCAGTGAAATCTGCGTTGTTGAAGGTGACAGGGATCAATTGGTTCGTGCTCGTAATCGCTGCGATCTGGCCGTCGGCAAATGACGGCATTCGACCCATGGCCGTTAGTCTTGAGCGCTCTGCTGCATGCCACATGGCTGCTGTCTGGTCACCAAGCTGAACCTCTTCCAGGTGATTTATCTCTTAGGTCTGCAAAAATTGCCGAATCGATGTCCATATCTGCGAGGTCATGGGTTTCCCTGAAAGATTCATAGGCATCCCAAAAGCGACTTTGCCCATGATGTAATCGCTGCATTTCTCGAATAGAGACTAACACCGCGACAGGTTCGCCGCGGTGAGTCAGTTCGATCTCCGGCGTCTGTTCAAGTTGACGGACGATATCGTCCAAGTTGCGGCGAGCGTTTGTGATTGAATAACGCGGATTCATATGCGCCTCCCTTCGCTTTGTGAAAGATGTATCGTACCTGTTTTTGTTCTATTGTCAGACTGTGACGGAAATCTCAACAAGGGCAGCATTCAATGGCTTCATCCACCTATCAGCAATTCAAACGGGGCAGCGCCGACGCGGGGCAGTACTTTCGCTATATGGCAGCATTTGTCGGCTTCTCGGAGGAGGACGCTGTCTCTATCCGCGCCACGCGCTTCGTGATCGAAAAGCATATCCCCGACATCATCGCCGACTTCTACTCGCAGGTGCTTCGTTTTCCTGGCACGCGCAAGCATTTCTTGAAGCGCGACGGCAGCATCGATCAGGAGTATTTGGAGATGCGCATGCGCCATCAGATCCATTTCTGGCGTCGCGCCGCCTCCGGTGAATACGACGATGACTTCGCCCGATACATCGACTATGTCGGTCGCGCCCATACTTCGGAGGGAGCGACCCACAGATCTACATTGCCGAGCGCTATGTGATCGGCATGATTGGCTTCGTGCAGCGCGCCATCGCCCAGGCGTTGATCAGCGATCTGCATGAAGTGGACCCGGAACTGGAAATGGCCGGCGTCAACGCATGGAATGCGCTGATGATGGTCATTCTGGAGATGCTGGCGCGAAATTACAGCAACGAACCGGACGAGGAAAGCTTCGCAGCAATGGCGACTATCAACGACGAGGCGCTCCACCAACTGGCCGTCGGCAGCTACGAGCAGGAGTCAGCCATCGCCCGCTCTATCCAATACAAAGATGTACTCGTGGCGAAGGAGAGCGAAATCCCTGAGGGAGCGCGCAAGATCGTGCAGGTAGACGCCCACTCGATTGGCCTCTTTCATCACCAGGGCAGGTGGTATGCGCTCGAGAACAGTTGCCTTCACCGCGGCGGTCCCGTTTGTACGGGCAAGCTGGACGGGAATGTGCTGGTCTGCCCCTGGCATGGCTATGAGTATGACGTGACCAACGGCCAATTACTCTTTGACCCCGCGGCCAAATTGCCCGTCTATCCCGTTACAGTGCGCGACGGCGATCTCTACCTGCGCATTCCCGTTTTCGTACGCGACGCGCCGACCGTGCAGTTGCAGACTGTGGTGGATACACCCTCACCCTCGCTCGGAGCTGACGAATTCCGACCGGCGGAGTTGCCGCCCGGCCAGATCCGCCGCGTGTCAGTGGAGGGCGAGCCAGTGGCCGTCTACAATGTGGAGGGAGCCTACTACGCCACCCACGACGAATGCCCCCATGCGTTTGGGCCGCTGAGCGAAGGTCGGCTCGAAGGCAACCAGGTCATCTGCCCGTGGCACGACTCCTGCTTCGATGTGACCAACGGGCAGGTGATGTGCGGTCCGGCGACCGAGCCGATCAGAACCTACGCTGTCACGATCGAGGATGGCATCGGTCGTGTGGAGGCTTCGGAATCGCCCACGGCCATCTGATGGCGTGCGGTGACATCGCTGGCGCGATGCCATGCTGCCGAGCGGGAATCGGACTGCCGGCAACTGTCGCCTGGCACAGGAGGCACTGATGAAGAGCTTGGCGCGACCGCATCCCACAGACACGCTGTCGAGGAGCACGCGCCGCGTCCTGCGCGCGCTTTGGGTGGCGCTTACGCTGCTCCTGGCTTCCATATTTATCGCGGGCATCGCGCCCCGTTATCACGAACTGGCGAACGTCTGTGTGGACGTCAACTGTCGCCCTTGACCTTGGAAGCCGCGGATATGAGCGCGCTGGCCGGCCTGGGTCTATCCATGTCTGGCTATGCGACCTATCATATGCTGATCGAGGTCGCTTTGGCGCTCTTCGTGACGCTCTTGGCCGGCGTGATCTTCCTGCGCAAGTTCGATGACTGGATGGGCGTGCTGACCTCGTTTGCGTTGGTGCTCTTTGCGCTCAACTTCATGGTCGAGACGGACAGCGCGCTGGTCAAGCAATATCCCCGCCTCGCGGCCCCCCACGATCTTGTGACCGCACTGGCGATTGTTCCCTTCATCATGATCTTCTTCCTCTTTCCGACTGGACGCTTCGTCCCTCGCTGGACGCGCTTCGTAGCGCTGGCGTTGCTCGTCATTTCGCTGGCGGACCCTCTGCTGCGCGCGGTGGGTCGCGCGGCGCCGTCGGGCCAGTTCAGCATGATCTATCTGTTCGCAGTTCTGGGTGGGCTTTTTGTGGGTCTTTTCGCCCAAATCTATCGCTATCGAAAGGTCTCCACGCCCACCGAGCAGCAGCAGACCAAGTGGGTCGTCTTTGGGCTGACCTTGCTCTTTGTCACGATTCTGGG
>JAAUPU010000056.1 GCA_012032975.1 Caldilineaceae bacterium
GAAGCGCGACGCGGCCGCCATGGTCTGCAATGGCACGCGCCATCGCCTGGCCCAGTCCACCGCCCGCACCGGTGATCAGGGCTGTCTTGCCGGCTAGCATTGGATTTGCCGCTTCAGATTGAATGGCCATCAGAAGGTGTAGCCCTGCGACGAAAGTAGGTCGCCCTTGCGGCCAAAGACCTCGACGGTCAGCCCGCTCAGGCTGGCTGAGATGCGGGTGAAGTTATCGTTGGTCTGCATCGGCGCAGCTTCGGACACCTCATAGACCGTCTCCGAGCGACTCTCCAGGCGCCCGTTCAACTGGTAGAGCTGACCCCTGCCGCGGGGATAGGGAGAGAAGAACGCCGAGGAGACAACCGAGAGCACGTTGAAGTCTGGACTGTCGGTGCAGACCAGCCGGGAGGTGGTGGAAAATGATAGTCGCCGCCGAGAAAGACGACGCGCGCACCGACTCGGTGCGAATCAGCTCAAGCAACTCGGTGCGCTGGCGAATAAAGCCAGACCATTTGTCCATGCGGCTGGAGCCAGGCAGTGGGTCTGGAAAAAGGGCACGGAAGTAGCGATGAATTTGACGCGGCCAGATCGGTCGGTCAGCCAGCGCCGGAGCGCCGCCATCTGCTCGACACTCATGATTGCACGTTGGGCTGGAATGTCGCTCAGCACCCGTTCCGTGCGCGTGTCGGTGACGAAGAAATCACAACAGCCGTCCTGAAAGGTGTACCAGAAATGCTCTGGCACGCCGGACATTTTGTTCTCGGCCACCATCGGCAACAATGGGCTGTAGCTGGCTTGATAGGTCTGGTAGGCGTGGATGGCTGCAGGATATTTGACTACGAGGTCGCGCGGGGTGGCGAATGCTGGCCAAGCGTCCTCGATCTCATGGTCGTCGAGGGTCATGTAGGTCGGCGTGCGCGCCATCAAACTGCGCAGATAAGGCTGACAGAATGCGTCCCGATAGCGCGCATTGTATTCATCCAGACATTGATCGGGTGTGATGATGTTCAGGTCGTCGGCGTAGATCTGGTCGCCGATGGTGAGCAGCAGATCGGTGCGTCGCCCACCGTCAATCTGTTGCAGAATGGATCGAAAGGTCTTGTCCCCGCGCGAGTCGAACCAGGCGCCGCCAAAGAGACGCAGCAGGTAGCGACACGAGCCAAAGACAAACGAGCGGGGCCGCAGCGGGTCGTCGGTCGCGGTTCGTATAGCGATCTCTTCGATCCCGTCCCATTCCAGTGGGAAGTCGGCGGTCAACGCTTCGGGTTCCAGCTCGGAAAAGAACCATCCCATTTGATAGCGATAGCTGCGGTCGGCTTCCAGGTTGGTCAACTGGACCACGCCGGTCATGTCGAAGTTGGGGTTCATCTTGAAAAACAGTGGCGGACGAAAGCGGGGCGAGCGTGTCGCGCGCACGCGGATGACGCCAAAGCAGCGGCGGGGTCCGTCGGGCGTGGCTTCAAAAAGGGCGCGTCCCCAAACGCGCGCCGAATCCCGGCGTCGTTGCGCCAAGGATAGGGCCTACCGAAAGCGGCTGAACCTGCACGGTCGTGTCTCCTCACTTGTCTGTGTGCCGGAACCAGGTCGCGCCAAAGGCTGGCGAGACTCGCTGATGATTTTGGTGGATGGCGCGACCTGGTTTTTCAACGATCGAGATAGCGCTTGGGCATCTTGCAGATCATGGTGTAGGCCGGGTCGAAGATGTTGCCGATCTCATATTCGACCGCCTGCCCCATGAGGATGTGTGCGCCGAGCGGGTCGAGGTCGTAGTCACTCTGCAGCCAGCGCAGCATTTCGCTGGTGGCGTGTTGCGTAGCCTGGTCGAGGGGCCGCGCATTGCCGGCCGCAAAGATATAGTCTGCGTTCTCGCCGCGCGGCCAGTGGATACGCTTGCCCTTGACCAGATCGACGCTGAAGGTCACGTCGAACGAGATCTCGATGCCCGTGCCGACGATCTCGCCGTCGCCTTGCAGTGCGTGGCCGTCGCCGATGTGAAAGAGCGCGCCGGGGGCAAAGACGGGGAAGTAGACGGTGACGCCAGCCACAAAGCCGCGGTAATCCATGTTGCCGCCATGCTGTGCCGAGGTCGCGGTGGAGATAGCCTGGCCGCCGGCCGGTGCGACGCCAAAGCAGCCGACCATCGGCGCCAGCGGCAACGCCAGGTTGCCCAACTTGGTGTCGGCCGGCTCGATCAGCGTAGCTGTGCCCGCGGCATTGTCCACGCGCCAGGTCGCCAACGCCTGACTCGGATCGGTCGGCCGCGGCAGGTCGGCGACATCCTCCGGATCGACCACGTTGGCGGCCACCACCTTGCGCGTCCAGCCATGAGGCCGGTTGGGCGTCAGCTTCTCCAGGTGGACGACCAGCGTGTCGCCCGGCTCGGCGCCTTCGATGAAGAAGGGTCCGGTCATGGGATTGCCGCGCGGGGTGATCGGCTGGTCGCTGGCATCCGCACCGCGTGCGTCCACCGTGGTGGTGACAACCGCGTCGCCGGGTGCGATGGTCAACACTGGCGGGTGAGAGCCGATGGTCGTGTGATAGTGGGTAGGTGAGAAGTGATGGGTGGGCATGGTGGGTTTCCTTGGTGGTTTTTGGTGGGAAGGGATGACAGGGTGAGAGGGATGGCGCGGGACAACGGTCATCCCGCCATCTTGTCTGCATTCAGAATTCTGTATTCAGATATAGAGCACGACATCCTCCCCCTCGGCGACGACGCGATAGGTGCGCACGCGCAGTTTTTCGTCGAAGATGGGCGCGGGCCGGTTTTGATGTCGAACTCCCATGGTGCCAGGGACATTTGAGGATCTCGCCCTCGCGCTGGTACTCGACTGCACCGTCCTCTCCGCTGACGACCAGCGGTCGCAGCCGACCGTGGCAGAGCGGACCGGCGCGATGGGGGCAGCGGTTGAAGAGCGCGTAGTAGCTGCCGTCGATGTTAAAGACGCCGATCTGCCGCCCGTCGATTTCCACAACTTTGCGCTGTCCGGGTGCGATCTCTGCGGTCTGTCCAACGACGTTTCGCTTCGCCTGGTTGTCTGCCATCTCAGAAACCGTAGAATTCGCGGGCGTTTTCATACATGACCCGGTCCCGATAGGCGGGTGCGAAGTCAGCCATAAAACCCTTCGGCTCGTCCCAATCCCAGTGGGGATAGTCGCTGGCGTAGAGCAGCAGCTTGTCGGCGTGGATCCACTCCATGAAGGTGTGCAGGTCGGCCTTGGTGGGGGTGTTGGGCAGCGGCTGGGTGCCAAAACGGATGTGGTCGTTGACATATTCGCTGGGCAAGCGCTTGACCCAGGGCGTGTAATCGCGCAGCCCCTTCCAGTCACCGTCCATGTGCCAGAGCAACCCCGGCACCCAGAAGACGTCATGCTCGATAAAGAGGAAGCGGAAGCTGGGAAATTTTTCAAAAACGCCTTCGCAGATCAGGCTGACCATGTGGGCCATCGCGATCTGCGGGCGGGCCATGCGCATCTCCAGATAGTAGGATGGGTAGCCAGCCGCGGTCGGCGAGGCGGCGACGCCCGCGCCCTCCGCGCCAAAATGGACGCAGACCGGCAACCCCATCTCCTGGCAGGCCGCGTAGATGGGGTGGTAGAAGCGGTTGCCGAAAGGTACGCCGCGCGCCGGCCGGCATCATCACTTGCACAAAATCCGCCCGTTCGCCCAGCCGGTGGATCTCGGCCGCGGCCTGGATGGGGTCGGTGGGCGCGATGTGGATGGAGGCGCGGAATCGCGGGTCCGCGGTGAGCCAATGTTCCGCGGTCCAATCATTGAAGGCGCGGCAGTAGGCCGCGCCGTAGTCGGCGTCTGGATGCACAGCCGCCGCGTAGGGGCCGCCGGTCAGAATGGCAAGATCGATGTCGTACACATCGAGATGCTTTTCGATGGCCACCTGGGGCACAGGTCGCCGGGTTGACCTCCGCGCCGACCCAGAGATCATGGCGCGCGCCGTTGCCGGGGATATTCGTGTGGCCCAGGGTCGGCATCATCGAACCAAAATCCTGGATGTGTTCGACATAGTGGCGCGGCAGGTAGGGGAAGAGCGTCTTGGGGTCGTCAAACTGGTGGTGAACATCACAGTCGATGATGCGCGTGCGCGCGGCGTTGTTCTCGGGCGTGGCTTCGTCGGGCATGGCGTCGGTGCGCGTAGCGGTCGGCACGGGCAAAGTCAGAGTGGAATCCATCATGGACCTCCTGGCCAGAAAAGGACGACTTTGGTTGGCAAGATGGCACTATGATAGCGGATGCAGTACAATTGTCAAACAAGGTTGTCGAGGGTGACGAGCACAATTCGGCTGTTGTCGGGCCTTCGCTTTGGCGACCCATTGGCCCGGAGTTTCTTCCGTGGCACGAAGAGTTGGAGGAGTCTCGACGGTGTACTCGCATCGCGTCATTCTGTTGGGTCTATTGACCTTGATGATGGCACTTTGGGTCGCGGGCTGTCAGCCAATGCCTGCGCAGCCCGCGACATCTGCGCACAGCTATGAAGCGGTTGGTGTAACGCCCAACGCGGCCTTCAAGCTGCATCTCGGCCAAGAGGCTGTGATTGACCAGAGCGCGATGCACCTGCTCTTTGCCGCCGTCGAAGAGGACGCGCGTTGCCCGAGCCAGGTCACATGCAACGAGGATGGCCCGGCGCTGATCCGCGTGGACGTCACCTTGAAAGATGGCAGTGTGCGTCAACTGATCCTGGACGCCAACTCGTCCAACCCGGCCAATGCAATCGAAATGATCGAAGAATACAGCCTGCGCGCAGCCCGCTTGACGCCGCTGGCTGAATTGCCCGAGTCGCCGATTCCCACCCAAGAGTACGTCGCCACGCTGGTCATCCGCAACGAAAAATAGGTCAGAAAGGGCCAAACCCCATGAACATTCTGGTCGGCGAATGCAAGCAAGAGGTCTCCTCTTTCAATCCAGTTGCCAGCAGTTATGATGACTTCGTCGTGACCGCAGGCCCAGAGATTCTGGATTATCATCGCGGGCGCAACACCGAAATCGGCGGCGCGCTGACGGTTTTGAAAGCCATGAAGGCTTGGAATTGACGCCAACCTACAGCGCCCGTGCGATCACATCGGGCGGCTTGCTGGCACAGACCGATTTCCAGCGCATCGCTCGCGAATTTTTGGGTTCCGTGGGTAGTGTCGTCGCGTCAGCGACGCCGATCGATGCGGTCTATCTCTCTCTGCACGGCGCGATGGCCACCGACCAGGAGGATGACCCCGAAGGATTTCTCATCGCCGAAATCAGGCAGATTTTGGGCGAAGAAATCCCCATCGTTGCCTCATTTGATCTCCACGGCATCGTCACCGACCGCATCCTGCGCCATACGAATGCGATTGTCTCCTACCACACCTATCCGCACATTGACTTTGCCGACACCGGTGCACGGGCCGGCCGTCTGCTCTTGCAGATTCTTGCGGGCAAAGTGCGACCCGTGACAGCCTTTGTGCCGATCCCGGCGCTGGTACGCGGCAACGAACTGATCACGGCAACCGGTCTCTTTGGCCAAATGATCCGCAGCAGCCAGGCCATCGAAGCCAGCCCCGGCGGCCTCTCCGCCGGGATGTTCATCGGCAATCCTTTCACCGATGTGCGCGAGCTACGTTCCAACAGCTTTGTCGTGACCGACGGCGATCCTGCCCGCGCCGGAGCGCGAGCGATCGCGATGGCTGAAGATTTTGGCGCGTGCGCGAAGATCTGCAGCGCCGCTGGATCAGCCTGGACGAAGCGCTGGCAACCGCTCAAGCTGCGACCGGTGCGGTCATCCTTGTCGACGCCGCGGATGCAACCAGCTCGGGCGCATCGGGCGACAGCAACATCATCCTGCGCGGGTTGCTGAATCTTGGCTATCAAAAACGGGCGCTGCTCCCCATCGTGGATCCAGATGCCGTTCAAGATGCAGTGGCCGCGGGGATTGGCGCCACTGTGACGACCACAATCGGCGGCAAGCTGGATAGCGCTCGCTTTCAGCCGGTCCCGATCACGGGTCATGTCCATCTGCTCTCGGAGGGTCACTTCATCAGCGAATCCAATGGCACCTATTGGGACTCGGGACCGACGGCCGTGATCCAGGCAGGTTCGATCACCATGTGGCCACGAGCCGTCCGGTGAGCTTGTATGACCGCTCACTCTTTTGGGCGCACGGCCAGGATCCGCACCACTTCGATGTCATCGTGGTCAAGTCGCCCCACTGCCAGCCCCACTTTTTCGACGACTGGGCTGAACAGACGATCAATGTGGATATAGCCGGATCGACCAGCGCCAACCTGCCCACGCTTGGCCATACTCGTTGCCAGCGTCCCATTTTCCCGCTGGACGCAGAAGTCGAATTCCAGCCCCGGGCACGCCTTTTTCAGCGCTAGACAGCGAACGATTCGGAGTTGGTGCGAGATGGCCAAGCTGAAACTCGACCTTCACGACATCTACAACAAAGGCGACAAGATCGAAGCCGAGTTGAACCGCGTCATGCGGGAGGCGGTGGACAAACGCATCAGTCTGGTCGAGATCATCCCCGGCAAAGGCAGCGGTCAGCTCAAGAAGCGGGTGCTGCGTTTCCTCAACCAATCCGAGATCAAGGCGCTCTATCACCGTGTAGAAAAGGACGACAAGAACCACGGGCGCATCTTCGTCCATCTGCGTCATTGACAAAGCAATCTCTGCCACGAGTTTCACAAATTGTACGAATATACGCCAAGACGTCGGGCAGAATTCGTGCGCAATGTGTGACGCGTGGTTCAGCAAAGGAACTACCACATGACCTCCAACGAATTTCCTGCCAACTCAGATCTGAGCATCTGCTTCCGTCCCGATGATGGTCCTACCGTTTGGACGAACTTTTTGCCAAGCGACAAACGGGCATTGCCCATCGTCAGGCCTGGACGCCTGACGAATTGACCGAGGCCATCGCGGACGCGCATGTGTTGGTTGTCTCTGGTTTCTGGCGCAACGAACTGCTGGAGCTTGCGCCAAAGCTGAGATTTATCCAGTCCATCGGCGCGGGTTACGACCAGTTTCCGCTGGATGAATTGCGCAGCCGTGGCATTCGCCTGGCTTCGGCTGCCGGCGTCAACCGCAATGCAGTCAGCGAACACGCGCTCGCGCTGATGCTCGCTTTCACCCGTCAGCTCAACAGCGGGTTTGCCAATCAGCAGCAGCGGATCTGGCGCGGCATGATCGGCGACTACAACCGACGCGAGGATGAACTGGCGGGGAAAACCATGCTGCTCGTGGGACTTGGCGGCATCGGCGGGCGGATCGCCAAGCTGGCCAAGGCGTTCGACATGCACGTGGTCGCGGTCAAGCGCAACCCTGCCACCGCGGGCGGCCCGGCGGACGAGATCTTCGCAACCGACCAGTTGACCACTCTCTTGCCGCGCGCCGATTTTTTGGTGCTTGCCTGCCCGCTCACACCCGAAACCGAAAAGCTGATCGGCGCCAAGGAATTGGCGGCCATGAAACCGACCGCATATCTTATCAATGTCGCACGCGGTGGGGTGGTCGATGAGGCTGCGCTGATCCACGCGCTGCAAGAGCAATCCATCGCCGGCGCGGGACTGGATGTCACCATCCAGGAGCCATTGCCGGCGGATTCACCGCTCTGGACAATGGACAATGTGATCTTGACGCCGCACACCGCCGGCGAGACCCGTCGCTATGAGGAGAACGTGATCGACATACTTGTCGAGAACATTGGACGTTTGGCCGAGGGTGAAAACCCGCTGCAAAATCAGATTGTTTGATGCGGTCGCTAATCTTACATTTCAACGCGTTGGCAATTGACAAGGCTCTGCTGCTTGGATATACTATGAACCATTCTGTAGGCAACTTGACCAATCTCCACTGTGCAACATGCACCGGTCGTCTTGCGCCAGGATCGGCGCTTCGAGTGCAAACCGCAGCAAACTCGATCGGAAACCCGGTCGGCTTTTGAAAAAGCGAACCAAGGCAGCCCAACATGAATGCCAGTTTTCTCTCCAGCCTAGAGCTTATTATCATCGTACTTAGCGAGCTTCTGGTCGTAGTACTCGGCGACCAAGAGCCGATGCTGGTTGGAGAAGCATAGGGAAAGCACCTTCCCTTGCCGCAGGTCATTGTAGACCCTTCCCAACCGGGAAGGGTTTTTTTGTACATAGCGTTGGCGGGTATTGCCCGTGCAAGCGGCAACATTCGCCTGGCGCCGTTTTGTGGACCAGCTACCGAATGATCCCGTTCAATCGCATGAAAATCGCATGTAAAAACATGTAAGGAGTGCTTACGATGCCAAGGTCCTATGCAAATGGAAATCAGCCATCAACGCCAGAAACGCCTATCGAAATGACCGGCGCCCGAATGGTGTGGGAGGCGTTGGTCCGAGAAGGCGTAGATGTCATTTTTGGTCATCCGGGTGGCGCCATCTTGCCGACCTACGATGCCCTTGCGCCCTTCGAAGGTGAAGGCAAGATCCACCATGTGTTGGTGCGCCACGAGCAATGTGCGGCGCACATGGCCGATGGTTATGCGCGCTCGACCGGTCGGGTGGGCGTCTGTATCGCCACCAGCGGACCGGGCGCCACCAACCTGGTCACCGGGCTGGCCACGGCGCAGATGGACAGCGTGCCTATCGTGGCCATCACCGGCCAGGTGCCCACGAATCTGCTGGGCACCGATGCGTTTCAGGAGTCGGACGTGGTTGGGGTGACACAGCCTGTCTGCAAACACAATTATCTGGTCACTGATGTCAACGACCTGCCCTTGATCCTCAAAGAGGCCTTTTTCATCGCCCGCGAAGGCCGCCCCGGTCCTGTCCTCGTCGATATCTGCAAAGATGTGCAAAACGCCAAAGGGCTGTTCCGGTACGATATGGAAATCGACTTGCCAGGATTTGTGCCCTGGCCGGAGATCGAGTCGAATAGCATCCGCGCGGCAGCCGACATTATCAACCACTCCGAACGTCCCTTGATCCTGGCTGGTCATGGTGTGCAGTTGGCCGGTGTGAGCAAGGAGCTGCTGGAACTGGTGGAAAAGGCGGGGATCCCGGTCGTGACAACGTTGCTGGGCACAGGCAACATTCCAGAAAGTCACCCGCTGAGCCTGGGCATGGGCGGCATGCACGGCGAAGCCTTCGCCAACCGTGCGATTCAGGCGTGCGATGCGTTGATCGCGATGGGGATGCGTTTCGATGACCGCATCACTGGCCGGCTAGATCGATTTGCCAAACAGGC
>JAAUPU010000741.1 GCA_012032975.1 Caldilineaceae bacterium
AGCACCAGGGCCCCGCTCGCGAGCATGCAGCCCGTGGGCGGGCTCCGGAACGACCACGGTGGTCCAATCCCTGGGTGAGACGCCGCTCAGGCGGTCGCTGGCCTGGGGCAGGACGATGCCTGGTGATCTCCAGCGTATCGGAGAAGTCCATCTTCACGTATTGGACGCTGCCGTCGCCGTAGGTCGAGAAGCCACCGGAGAAACCCTTGAACACGTTGTCCGTCGACACCTGCAAGTTGAGCGTCACGACGACGTTGAAGGGCTCACCGTAGGTGAAGGGAACCTCCACCCGGCCGGCAGTTTTGGCCGCCGCACCCACAGATGTGAGAAGGCGTTCCCGCATACTCACATCCGGCAGGCCATCCAGGTCGATGGGGCAGCCTTGACCATCGCTGTAGGAAAACTTGGGATTCCCGTCGCAATCAACCACGGCGAACGAACGTTTCAATTCATCGAAATTGAAGTCCCGGCCATATCGACTTTCCCACTCTGCCAGCCGTTTGGCATCTACAACCATCAGCGTGTGTACGCCGCAGCGCGGGCCGTTCTGAGCAATGCTGAGCAGTCGGCGCGCGCTCTCCTCGCTGAAGTTGACGGGAAAATCGAAGATGGTGAGGAAACGATTGCTACGAAAGCGCTGTTTCGCTCTCCGGTTGCCTCAATTCTTGCCTGTTCCAACGCGTCGGAGATCGCTACAGTTTGCGCTGTGTACGTCACATGCACCACCGCCAGGCTTTGCAGCATATTGGCCAGGCGTTGATCCCTGTTCGCTGATGAATAGGTCCGGTTTGGGGGGACATGCGCATCTCCTTTGGTTGAAGTTCAGACTACACCGGCTGTGTTGCAGATCAAATATTGTTTGATTCCGGCGACAAATGAAGTAGATTGAATCGGATTGTAGGATTGGCAGCGCAAATGCTATGATGGCAACGATCGCATCACTCACAGGGGAATGAAGAAAGTATTGTGAAACCAATACGGTGGACCGCTCACGCACTTCACAATTTGACGGACCGAGAGATTGACCGAGTCGAAGCGGAACGAACGATTGGTGATCCATCCTTTACCGCCCCAGATCCACCGGGTCGAGAGATCAGAATGCGACGTTACTTCGATGCTTTCCTGCAAGAAGAGATGTTGTTGCGCGTGGTAATCGAAGAGACCGAAAGCGAACTTGCCGTGATCACTCTGTACAAGACATCCCAGATCAGCCGCTATCTGCGAGGACTACAGCCATGAAGGTATCTTACGACCGCGAGACCGACATTCTTCTCATCACGCTGCGCGAGCAACGCATCCGCGAGAGCGACGAGGTTCGCCCTGGCGTAATCGCCGATTTTGGCTACGACGGCCAGCTCGTACGCTTCGAAATTACCAGAGCATCGCAGATTGTCGATAAGGCGACCGAGATGCAGTTTGCCATAGAGGCGTGACTGCTTTCCTGGAGCGACCCAAGATTGAGGTTCGCGGAATTCCCACCGCGGCCTGGGCAGAGCAACGCATGTTCATCTGACGCTACGTCGCGCTTGCGCCAAGACCTGGGCCAGCCGCTCCATCTCTTTGGCAGTTGCCTGGTTCTCCTGCGTCAATGCTTGCCAGTAGCGCTTCTCGAACTCTCGACGCACGGGGTCATTCCAGGCCCGCTCACTCTCCTGCCAACGCAGCGTTAGCCGCTGCCACGCTGCGTGTTGATCGTTCACCGCTTCAGCCATAATCCCCCCCTTTCACTCATCTCCGGCGCTCAAAGCATCGCTCAACGAGATGCCTTCCTTCAATGTTCGCCAGCTATCTGCCCCCGGTGACCGGTAGTGGATGGCAGCCTGCCCACTCTCGGTTGCGATGACCACGGCCACGACCGGCACATTTTCTGGCCCTGTTTCCTGGATCAGCGCGGCGATGCGCTCGTTGGTCGGGCTAAACTGGGCCGAAGCAGGGTTTCGCCATCTTGGCGACCTGCGCGGCGATCCACCCTGGCGACCCCTGTTCGCCGCTCTGGGTCTGACCGGGGCGAAATTCGCCGCGTCCATGCACCTTCGACTCGACGACGATGATCGGTAGACCCGGCGCGATAAAGAGACGATCGAAGCCATGTTTGGGCTGGTCGAATGGCATCTCCTGCCAACCGGATTGCTCGCTCAATAGCCGCGCGGTGAGGGCTTCGCTGCTGTCACCCAGGGTTTGTCGAAGCGGCCCGGCCATCCAGCGAATCACCGCCAACGCGGCCGCGGTCAAGCCCATCGTCCCCAGAATCAGCCCCGTTGTCACCGTATTGCCAGCAGCCTGAATGGGCGATATGGTCTGGAGAGCGAGACCGGGCAAGCCGATCGCGGCGTATCCTTCGAGCGACGCGGCGCGGCGTTCCAGAAACACTTCGGCCTCGACCAGTTTCTTGTCCACCAGACCGTTCATGCGGCGGGCCTGGCGTCGAAAAGCGAGCGCCGCTTCGTCTACGCTGCGCGCCCAACGTTGGACATTGGCCAGTTGGGTCTGCGTCTCTTGCAAGCGAGCCTGCGCCTGGCGTAAGATCTGTTGCGGTCCGCTGCAATCGGATGCATAGACGCGGCCTGTGCGCGGGTCGCGCTGCACATTGGACTGACAACGCGCCAGGGCCATCTGTGCAGTTCGCACAGCTTCCTGGCAACGCCGCGTCTGACCTTCCCAGAAGTGTTGGCGTTCAACGAGCCACTCTTGGGTGCTGCGAAGTTCCATCTCCATTCGTTGCAGCGCAGACCGACTTTCTGCGCCAAATCGCGCCAGGCCGGCCTTCAACTCACGCAACGTCTGAATGGAGCGAACGTTCACATGGCTCACGGCTACCTCTGGTTCAGGTACTCGCGCAGACGTTGGGCTTTTCGTTGCAGAAAGGGAATCTGCTGATCGGCAGAACGGGAGAATTGCTGCAACACGCGCAGGGTCTGCTGGAATTCCTGGGCAAACTTCTGGTGTTCCTGGTCGCGCCAGGTCTCGCCCAGGTTGGCGAATTGCCCGTTGAGACGACGCCTGCTGTCATGGAGCTGGGCTGTGAATTGCTTCAACTCACGAACATAACGCTCTATCTGCTC
>JAAUPU010000057.1 GCA_012032975.1 Caldilineaceae bacterium
TTGCACACGATGAAACTGGTGCTGCCCGTCACCCAGCCGCCGGTTGCGATCCGCTCGTCCACGGTCAGCCACTGCCCGACTTCGTCTCGGCCATTGACAAGCACGCTGGCAGGCTCATTCTCCGCGCCACGGATCTTGGCAATGATGAGGTATTGAAGACCTGGTCCGCTGCGTACGTTGACCGCAGGCACCTGCAACCGACAGAGCAATTGCACCGGTCCTTCGACCGTTGTGCCTTCATCGTCGATCACGGGTCGTAACTCCAGCGTGGTTATCTGGCTATTGGGCAGGCCGCCGGCGCTGACCAATTCGACCAATCCATAATAGACGCCGGATTCCACACTTTGCGGCGACCATTCGCAGCGACTTTCGTCACCTACCTCGATACAACCGCGTAGATGGATCAGCGCTGGTGCGTCGCCAGGCAGGGCAAACTCCTGAACTGCGGACGGCGGCAACTCATACGTTTGCCCCTCAAACACGAGCAGCTCGCGTTCGCCCGTACGATTCTGGATCCAGACCTGGTTGGTCGGTGGCGAGCCGGCTTCTTGTAACACCAAACTGATCGGTCCGCCCACCTCAGCGCCGTTGACTACTTCGTAAAAGCCCTCCTGCTCAAAGAGGTACGGATCCCAAAAACAGGATTCATTATCGACCGGCGTGTTGGCGTCACAATTGTAAAGGCTCATGACAGTGCTGAGGCGAGCAAGTTGCAGCCCCAAAGAGCGCATCGGTGCAAGATTGTAGGTGACGCCATCGACGAAAAATGTCACATTCCACTCGGTGCGATTGGCGACGATTGTCCCTTCCAACACGCCGGCATAGGCCGCGTCGAGCAAGCTTGGATCTGGGGTTGGCGTTGGGCTGGGCGCGGCTGCCTCTGGCGCTCCTGGCGCTTCCGAGCTGAGCGGTGTACCGAGCGGTTCGCTGATCAGCTGCGTTGTCGAAACATCTGCGGATGGCGTCAAAGGTTGGACCGTCAGCGTCACGGCCTCACCGCTTGTGGCAGACGATTCCGACGAGGGCGTTTCGACAGTGGGTGTTGCCGTAACTTCAACCGTCACGGGCAGGGAGATCGCAATGGTCGGACTGATCAACCCGATGGGAGCGACCAGCGCCGGCAACGGTGTAGCTGTTGTAGAGATGGTCTGTGTTTGCTGAAGCAGGAGCGCCGTACGGAGCGACGATGGTTCGGTATTTTGCAGACCAATGGCTGCGGGCTGCGAAAGGGACGAACTGACAGTGGAGGCTCTCACGCTGGAAGGTTGTAGAAAGATCAGAGCTCCCAACAGCAAGCTGGCTCTAATAAAGTAGGCAAAGTCACGCACACGATTCTCTCTTTGATCTAGGGACCAGGCCGTGGAGCGACGCTTGCGACGAATTGCCCCTGACATCCCAGCGGCAGATCTGGCCTGTTAGAACGATGCCACGACGAGTCCAACCCGAACAGACAAAACCAAGTCCTCAACGATACAGGCTCTGAAGGTGTTCCAAACCACCTCGCGACCAGTCTACCATTGATGGGTGTTTGGCCGTGTACCCCGACGATACGATACGCCCACACTGGACCCACACTGGACCTACGCTCGCACAACCGCCCAAGAAAAAAGCGCAGGGGATCAACTCCCTGCGCTCTGATCATCAACAACGATCAGGTCTATGCGTTTGTCCGCATTAGCACCAGATTTACTTGGATTCCCGATAGATCACGTGGCGACGCACGATGGGATCAAATTTTCGTAGCTCCATCCGATTCGGATCGTTACGACGATTCTTCTCGGTTAAATACATGTGCGAACTCTCTGTGCTGCGCATCTTCACGAGGACGCGCGGACCTTTTTTGGCCATGATTGATTCTCCTAGCTGACAAGAAGAGCGTTAACTTTGGACGGATTATAGACTACCCATGTTGCTTTGAACAAATGCACCCAACGAAATGGAGCGATTTTCACCCATCAGTCTGACGCCCCATCGGCGAAGTAGGCGCCCACAATCAGGTCCAGTTTCTCGACAACCTGGGGGTCAACAACGCACGGTTGGTGAGAATGGCGTCTCGCAGTGCATGGGCATGGGGCGATGGGCCGCTGCCGGCCAACAGGCGAATTGCATTGGCGACCGCGGCTTTGGCGACTTCGGCGTTGTGCAACAGGACGCGAATCACAGCCTCTACACTGACGACCTCCTCGGTCTCATGCCAGACGTCATAGTCGGTCACATGGGCCATGACTGCATAGCTCATCTCTGCCTCGCGGGCCAGTTGCGCCTCGGGTGTCGTCGTCATGCCGATGATGTCCATCCCCCAACTGCGAAAGACCCGGCTCTCTGCCTTGGTGCTGAAACGGGGGCCTTCGATGGTGACAAAACTGCCGCCCATGTGCACCGCCGCGCCCGTCTCCTTGACTGCATCGTAGCAGACGCCGCTGAGAAAATGGCAAAAAGGATCGGCGACGCTGACATGCACAACGAGTCCACCGGTGCCCGCGTCTGGATCGTCAAAAAAGGAGAGTGCGCGGTTGCTGGTACGGTCGAAGAGTTGATCGGGAATGACAATGTGCCCTGGTTCGTAGCGCTCTTGCAGGCTTCCACATGCGCTGACGCCGACCAGATATTCGACCCCCAGCATTTTAAAGCCGTAAATGTTGGCGCGCTGGTTGAGCTGGGTTGGGCTGATGCGATGGCCGCGACCGTGGCGTGCGAGAAAGGCCACGCGCTGGCCGTGTAATGTGCCGATGATATAGGCGTCAGATGGCTTGCCAAAGGGTGTGACAAGCTCAACCTCGGCAATATCTTCTAGCGCCTCCATCTGGTAGACGCCGCTGCCGCCAATGACGCCAAAGCGGATGGGTTCGGTCATGAAACGGTTGCTCCTCGTCTAGACTTGGACGGTCACAGAGTAAACGATAGACGACTTTCAGAACGTTGGCGCCGAATGAGTCAGCGTGGATCGGTCATGCGGATCAGGTTCAACGGGGTAGTTGGTCCCGCGACAGATCGATCAGGCGCGGGTTGCGCCGATCTCGTTCAGAGAGGATAGGTGCGCTCACACCCCACGGAATGGCCAGGGTCTGGATCGTTCCACGCGATGCCCCACTCATCCTCGCCATCGTAATAATTGTCCACCACATAGCAAAGTGTGGCATCGGTCAAAGCCAGAAAACCGTGAGCAACGCCGGTGGGGATGAAGACCCCTGTCTGGCTATCACCGCCGATTTCAAATGCTGCCACCGCGCCAAAGGTCGGTGAATCGGGACGCAGATCGGCCAATCCAACGCGCAACCGACCGGCGACCGCACACCAATAGTCCACCTGGTGATGATGAAAATGCAGCCCCCGCAAGACGCTAGCGTAGCTGTCGCTGCGGTTGGTTTGCACCCTGTCCCAGCTTCGCTGCGGAAACCACTCCTTGCGAAAAAACTCGGTAAACCGACCGCGCTCGTCACTAAAAACGCGCAGTTGGGCCAGCTTGACATCCGCAATCTTGTCCAGATCAATCAGTGTCGTCATGGGCTGCTTTCAGAGCGTCGGCCATCGCCGAGAGAGACGCCGACCTTTTCGGCTTTGGGTTCGATCGCAGTGCGAATCGCATCGACCACCGCGCGCATCGCCGCCGACTTCAGGCGATAGGCCGCCCGGTTGGCGACCAAAATCGCCTGGCTGTGAAGGATCGTGCGCATTTCCACTAGCCCATTGGCGCGCAACGTGTCGCCCGTCTCGACCATATCCACAATCAGGTCTGCCAGCCCCACCAGGGGGGCCAGTTCAACAGAGCCTTTGAGGGTGATGACCTCTGCATTGACCCCGCGTTCGCGAAAGAATTCCTGGGTCAGTTTGGGATAGCTCGTTGCCACACGCGGTTGGCTGGCGTAACGCAGCGGCGTGTCAGGCCGGTCTGCTGCACCGGCCAGCGAGAGTCGACAATGGCCAAAGGGTAAGAGCAACGGTTCATAGACGTCGCGGTTACTTTCGCGCAGCGTGTTCAGCCCACAGATGCCCAGATCGGCTGCGCCATATTCTACATAGGTCGGCACATCCGTAGGTCTTGCCATCATAAAACGCACCGGGCATTCATCGCCGCCGAGGATCAGTTTTCGTCCTGCATTTTGCATTGGCACCGGCAGCCCAGCACGCGCCAGGATGTCCAGAGCATCGTCGGCAAGACGCCCTTTGGGCAATGCAAAGAGCAACGACTGTTCACCCATTCTGCCATCCAAATTCATCTATCGCTTGCCTGCCGGTTTGCTGTCCACAAATGTGGTCATGATCAACTTATCGCACTCTGCGGTCGAGAGAAAACGGCCGCCGCGTTCGGGTTACCTGGCTCTTCATAGACGTGGTATCCGTTGCCCGACCAAACAAGCGCACAGCCCACCCCACTTCGCGCGGCCAATTCGCACAATGCCTGCGGCGAATTGGCGCTGACATCCACCGCGATACGAACGCCATGGTTCCGCCACGCCATCACCTGTTTCAGACAATGCGCGTTGCCGCCCGAAGAAACGAGAAGCTGCGCTGCTGTCGGCGTCACGATCGATTGCCTGTCGAACTGAAGTTGTCGCGCCAACAAGATGCGGTCGATGCCCAGCGCCACGCCAACCGCTGGAATCTGTTTGCCAAAAGTGCCGATCAGGTCATCGTAGCGCCCACCGCTGCCCAGCGCAAAGCCAAGTTCAGGCGTGAGCACTTCGAAAGTCATGCCGGAATAATAGCCGAGGTCGTGGATCTCGGTGAGGTCCACAAAGAGATAATCGGCCAAGCCATAGGCGTCCAACGCCTCATAGACCGCACGTAGATTTGCGAGAGCGTTGTGCATCGGTGGGTTCAGGCAGAGACGGCCCGCCTGGACGAAGATCTCGTCGGGGTCTGCGCCGCTCAATTCGGGCAGCCCTTCCACCGTCCGTCGCTGCTCGGGGCTGAGAGAAACCTCGCGCAGGAAATCGGCCAGTTCTGCCGCGCTGTTGCGGTCGATGGCGCGAAGCAGCAGATCATGGTGAGCGGGCGAGAGTTGCAGATCGGTCAGGAGTCCACTGAAGTACTGGATCTGGCCGACGACCAGCTGGAAGTTGGCAATGCCGGCGACCTGCACTGCGTGGGCTGTGACAGCTAGCACCTCGGCGTCGGCAGTCAAATGGTGTGCGCCGATCAGTTCCACGCCCGCCTGCCAGAACTCGCACTGACGCCCGGCCTGGGGTTCGACGTGGCGGAAAACGCTCCCCGCATAGCAGAAACGCTGGGGCATGGGCCAGTCATGGAGCCGGGTGCCGACCAGCCGGGCAACGGGAATTGTTAGATCTGCCCGCAGTGCGAGCGTGCTGCCATCTCGATCCTGCAGACGGTACATCTCCGATCGCAGCTTCTTGCCCGCGCGTGCGTTCAACGTCTCTGCATATTCGAACATAGGTGGGACAACGTCTGCGTAGCCCCAACAACGAAAGGTCTCCAGCAGGTCGTTCTCCAGGCGTCGGCGTTGCAGCGCTTCATCCCAAAAGTAATCGGCGACGCCGTTGGGCAACTGCGCGTGGTTTTCAGCGCCAAAGGCGTTACCCGAGGCGTCGATCATGCTGCGTTTTTCCAAGACAGTGTCCTTGTACACAGTGACCCTCTACACAGTGACCCTCTACACAGTGACCCTCTACCCAATGACCCTGTGCCCATGCAGATCACGACAACGGTCACGGAGTCGTGGTTATGGTGGACGTTGTCGTAACCTCCACGCTGGTTTTAGGTGCTGCGGTCGTCAGCGGTGAGACAAACGGGCTAGCTTGTCCGACAACAAGATTCATGTCGAGTGCTTCCACCGGCCCCACCGTCAGATTCAGGTTCAGCACCAACGGCACGGTAACAGTCTGGACACCGCTCTCTGTTGGAACCTGAATCTGCACATCAAATGGCACCTGCTGGCTGACGCCGCTCTGCAACATCTGCACGACAGGTGCAACTGGCGATGTAGATTGGCTATAGACGGTCAGACCCAGAACCACTATCAACAGGATGCCGACCACAAGACTAATCGAGAATTTGCGCATGTTTACCTCCGGTTGTCTGTATGACTTGAACAGCTATCCATCGAGATTTGCTTGAGAGATGGGTTGGTCGCAAACGATTTCGAGTATATCATAGGAGGGAATAGATCAGACAAGCGATCTACGGCTTACCGGAGTGAAGCATGGGCATCCGCGTTGCAGCTCTCTTGCATGTAGCATTTGGGGGAGACACGGTTGCGGTCTGCCGTTTTTGACTATCTGTGGAATTTGTTACAATAGCAGTCAAGCAGAGACGCAAACAGATCGCCCATCAATTCGATAGCTCTACAGAATTGATGTCGCAATTGAAGTCGCAACTGAATCTGTCTCAGCCGCCGAAGCGACCATACCATTTCCCATAAGCCAACCGAGCTGGCCATAACGTCGATACGGCGACCGGCCACACTTGCAAGAGCCACGGGCTGGCGGCTGGACGACGATCATAGCCTAAGCGAAGAGGAAGAAAAGATGCTTAACGAAATTATGGCCGACGGCCACAACCGCATGGACAAAGCCACCGAATCGTTGAAGGCAGACCTCATGGGCATCCGCACCGGGCGTGCCTCGCCCGCGCTGGTAGAGAAGCTTCCGGTCGAATATTACGGCGTGCCCACTCCGCTGCTGCAACTGGCATCGATCTCAGCACCGGAAGCCCAGACATTGCTGATCCGCCCCTTTCAGCCCTGGCGACCTTCAGGCGATCGAAAAGGCAATCGCCAAGTCCGACCTTGGTCTCACCCCAAACAACGATGGTCAGCAGATTCGTCTGGTGATCCCCCCATTGACCGAAGAGCGTCGTCGTGACCTGACCAAGCTGGTCGGTAAGCGTGCGGAAGAAGCCCGCATCTCTGTGCGCAACATTCGCCGGGATGTCATTCAGGACTTGCGAGACCTGGAAAAGGAAAGTATGATCTCGGAAGATGAACTCCACCGAAGTCAGGACAAAGTGCAAGAGTTGACCAACGACGCCATCAAGCTCGTCGACGACATTGCGCGTGAGAAAGACGAAGAGATCATGACGCTTTAGGCCGGGCGAAAACGGCCAATTTGTACGCGACGAACGTACCTTCCAAGTAGATCATTGTCGAGAGTAAACCGGAACGCCGGGGGTGGGGTTGACTCACCCCCTTTTTTTCGTTAGGAACAACGGTTTGCAGGGGATCAGGATAGAAAGTCCGACGCAAAGCGACCGTGCAACAAGAAAGAAGAGGGACATCATGAGCAGCGACCACATAGAACACGAATCGCTTGCGTTGATCCCCCATCATGTCGGAATTATCTTGGATGGGAATGGGCGGTGGGCACAACAGCGTGGCTGGCTGCGACTAGCGGGCCATCAGGCCGGCGTCAACAATATCCGGCAAGTCTTGGAGAGTTGCGTAAAGTTTGGCATCAAGGTCTTGACGATCTACGCATTTTCGACCGAAAATTGGCACCGTCCACCGGACGAGGTGGCTGGTCTCATGCGCTTGCTCGGGCTGACCATTCGCCGACAGCTCAACGACCTGCACAAAAATGGCGTGCAAATTCGCCACAGCGGGCGGATGGATGGCATCAGCCCCGAGCTACAGGAACAGATTCGCCATGCGCTTGAGGTCACCAAAGACAACGACCGGATCATTCTCAACGTTGCGTTTAACTATGGCGGGCGGGCAGAAATCCTGGATGCGTTGCGCCAGCTGATCGCAGACAAAGTGCCCCCGGATGAGATCACAGAGGATCTGATCAGCCGCTATCTCTACACAGAGGGATTGCCCGACCCCGACATGATCATTCGCACGGGCGGAGAGTGGCGGCTAAGCAACTTCCTGATCTGGCAGGCTGCCTATGCCGAGTATTATTCGACGCCGGTCTTCTGGCCAGACTTCAACGAAGACGAACTCTTCAAGGCCCTATACGAATACAATCGCCGCGAGCGACGCTTTGGTCGCGTTTTGCAAGGGTAGAGCAGCACATGCGCACACGCATTCTGGTCGGGATCATTGGGATTCCTTTGGTCCTCATCCCCATCTGGCTCGGCGGGCTTTGGGCGGTGGCGCTCTTCCTGGTCATCGGCGTGATAGGCGGCATCGAGTTCTACAATATGATGCAGATGGGTGGTTATCACCCGCGCGCTGGCTGGGCATTGCGTGGCTGGTTGCGTTGGTGATCCAGGGGTGGCGGCCCGATCTGTTGGCATTGACGACCGTTCTCACCGTCGGGCTGATCGCAACCCTGATCTATGCACTTTATCAGACTGAGGCGCCAGCCAGCACGTGGATGTCCACCAGCATCGGTGCGATCTACCTCGGCGTGATGATCGGTCAGGCGTTGGCGCTTCGGCTGGGCGATGAGGGTCTTTGGCTGCTCTTGCTGGGTGTGCTGATCACGTGGGCCAATGACACCGCCGCCTATTTTACCGGCGTCACGCTTGGCAAACGCAAACTCTGGCCGCGACTCAGCCCGAAGAAGACGTGGGAAGGCACTCTTGGGTGGTTGGATTGGCTGCGGGGCTGGTTGGTGGGGTGCTGGTCTGGCTCATGCCGCTCTCGCTGAGCGCGCCAATGGGGGTTGTACTCGGTGGCGTGGCTGGGGTTTTAGCCCTGTTTGGCGACCTCTCGGTCAGCATGATGAAGCGTCAAGTTGGTGCAAAGGACAGCGGCACGATTATCCCCGGTCACGGCGGCATGTTGGACCGGCTCGACAGCCTCCTCTTCGTGCTTCCCTTCGTCTATCAGGTCTCACTTCTCTTCGCCGCGTAGCCCATCCGCGGGCGCCATCCGCGCAGCCCATCAACAACACGCAGCCACCCAGGCTGCATCGGTTGCCTAGATTTCTGCGCAGGCCTCGCGTAAACCGGATAGATTCTCCGCGACCGATGCCTGGTCATTGAAGACCGCGCTGCCGGTTACCAGAATATTGGCGCCATGCCGCGCGATCACAGCGATGTTGTGGCGATGCACGCCGCCATCTACCTCCAAATCGCACGTGGGATTCACGCTGTCTAACATGCGACGGATGCGACGTAGCTTGCTCAAGCTGGTTTCAATGAAGCGCTGCGAGCCAAATCCAGGATTGACGCTCATCACCAGCAGCAGATCCACAAAGGGCATAATCTCGCGCACGGCCTCGACGCTTGTCCCCGGATTGAGCGCCACACCGGCGCCGACAACCCAGTTCCGTGAT
>JAAUPU010000742.1 GCA_012032975.1 Caldilineaceae bacterium
AGGGGCCGCGCTTTGCAGGCCAAAGCCGATCTGGCGCGCGGCGTTGAGCGTGGGCGGGAAAGCCAGGCGCACGGTGGCGTTGTTCACCGGGCTGCTGGTCAACACGCTGCCAAAGCTGTCCACCACCTGGGCGCGATAGCCACTCGGCACGAAGACGTTGATCACCGACTCGAAGTTGGGCGGCAGCGACATGTCGCCGCACTGCGGACAGATGGGGATGGGGATACGCTGCGCACCCAGCCGCGGGACGAGCGTGTATTTGCTGCCCACTTCGCCGACCCGTTGCCGGAAGGCCGCTTGTTCTGCCGGATCGCAGACAAACCCCTTGCCGTTCTTGTCGTCATCCCACTGGTCGCGGTTGGCGATCTTGGGGCAGTTGTCGGCCGGCTGGCCGGAGACGCAGCCGATGGTCAGGTTGAGCGGGTCCGCGATGACACCCAACGCACCGGGAGCAAATGGCCCGCCCACATCGCAGACGTGATCGTTGTCATCGTCCAGATCGCAGGCGTCGCCCACGCCGTCGTCGTCGGTGTCGCTGTTGTCCGGGTCCGAGACGCCAGGGCAGAGGTCACAGGCGTCGCCCACGTTGTCTGGCGCCTGACCCAGGTTGCTTTCGGTGGTATCCTCCTGGCCCGGATCGCGCGCCAGCTTGCAGATGTCGGTGGGGCCGCCGTTGACGATCTTTAGGCTGGGTTGGCAGCCGCCGGCCGGTACGCCAGGAAAGCCAAAAGGTGCGGGACCGCCAAAGTTGCAGATACCGTCGTTGTCCGCATCCAGATCACAGACATCGCCCACGCCGTCGCCGTCAAAGTCGTTCCAGTCGTTCTTTGCCAACCCCTGCTTTGTCGTCGGGCAATTGTCCAGTGCGTTGGGCCGGCCATCGCTGTCAATGTCGTCGTCACAGGCATCGCCGATGTTGTCTTTGTCCTGGTCGGCTTGCCCCAGATTGCTGACCAGGCGGCAGTTGTCGAAGACATTGCCGGCCGCCGCGCCTCGCCCGCGGCCACAACCGTTGGTCGGAACACCGTTGATGTTGCCTGAGAGCGGCCCGTTGTCGTCGCAGACAGCGTCGTTGTCATCGTCGGGGTCGCAAGGGTCGCCCACGCCATCACCGTCACTGTCATTGTTGTTGGCGCTGGCCAGCAGCGGGCAGCGATCCAGGTCGTTGCGGAGTCCATCGCTGTCCGCATCTGCCCACCACTCGGCATCGCCGTCATCCTCGAAGCCGTCGCAGTTAGCGTCGCCCGCGCCCACGCCCACCGCGGCATAGGCGTTGCGGATCGAGCAGATGTCGTTGTCGTTGTAGCTCCAGCCCAGCTGCAGGTCGATGGAGGGCAACCGGCTCAACTGGATCGCCGAGATCAGCGCGTTGCGCGTGTCGAGGAAGCCAGAGTTGCTGTTGATCAGGCTGCGGCGCAGGATGTTGTAGTAGAGCGCCAGGGTCTTGTCACGACCCATGGCCAGCACGTTCACGCCGTTGTGCTGCCCGCCCTCGATCAGCAGGTGCGCTGCCTTGTTGTGGATGCCGCTGTTGGAGTGAACGCCGCAATTGTCGTTGGCCGCAGCCGTACATGCGATCATCGCGCTGAAACTCTGGAAGCCGCTGAAGTGGTCGGGGTGGCTGAACTGGGCCGGGTTCTGCATGTTGCGCAACGTGCCGAGAACAGACCCTTCACCGATGGTCCAGTCGTCGTTGTCCACGGCATAGCCAAAGATGTCGGCGATGCTTTCGTTGAGCGCTCCACTTTCACGCTGATAGGTGGGGGCGACAGTGAAGTTCATGACGCCGTGACCCCATTCGTGGGCCACGATGTCGCGCGTAACCGTGCCAGTCGCATTTTCCATCTGATTGCACCACCACTGCGCGTTCTGCCACGCGGTGCGCACGCCGACGTACATGTTGATCAGGCTGCCGCGACCATCGTAGGAGTCGCGCTGGATGCCGCGAGCGCTGCTCCAGAAGTTGTACGTATCTCGCACTGCGTTGAAGCCGGCGTCGGCGTCGGGGTCGGGTGCAGCGCCCTGAACGCGACCATCCTCCGTGTACCAGACCGTGCCGGTGCGTAGCGGCGAGCTACAGTTGGTCGTCTCGGTGGCGCCAAAGGTGCGCCGAATCGCCAGGTCAAAGAGGGTGGTCTGTTGCGGCAAGGTGGCCAACAGCCGGCCGCTGTGTGCGTCGATCAGGTCGTAGTACCAGCCGTCTGCCCCGCTCGCGCTGACCAGCCAGGCCAGTCGCGAGCGAGGATCGCCGGCCGGGTTGAGCATCTGCTCGGTGACATAGCGAAGCTGCGGCGACCCCAGCGTGGTCCCGCCGTCGCCAGCATGGGCGCGGCCTAGCTGTTCGGCAACTGACGCATCCAGCCCCGCCGCGCCCAACGGAACCATGTCTGGCATGTAGAAACCGTTCAGCCCGACCACGCTGTCGTCGGCCAGGTGAATCACCAACTCGCCTCCCTCCACTGGCACACCGTCCACCAACTGTCGAAAGCGCAGATGCGCATCGCTGTCGTCCCGGTGGACCAGTTCTAGCTGTGAAGCGGGGTCAGAGAGGCGCAGCAGATTCTTGTATTCGGTGAGGAACCAGCGGGCGCGGCTCTCGCTGTTTTCAGCCACGTTGGCCGGGATGGCGACGCGAAATGTTGCGTGCAGGATGCCGCTCTGTAGACCGAAGGTGATCTGCGGTGTGGTCGCTGAATTTTGGACCAGCTTCGCCTGCGCCGCGGCCTGGGCTTGGTCCGTCGCGGTTCGATCGGGCGGGTTGCCCGCATAACGCAGGGTGCAGCGGATGATGAGTTTGGGCTGGCCGGTGACGTTCTCGCGGCTGGCTGCCACCACGTTCATGTTGCCAGCGCCGCCGGGCGCCAGGATCACGCCTAGCTGCGCGATGCCGTTGTTGGCCCAGCGCAGGGTCAGCGGTGTGACATCGACGCGCAGCTTCGAACCGTAGCCGGTGCTGTTCTTTTCGTCGTAGCTGAAGTGCGTGGCCGGCTGGTTTTGCCACTTGACCTCAGCTTCGTCCCAGTTCTCGGCCACCTCCCGCACGACGATGGGGATGC
>JAAUPU010000058.1 GCA_012032975.1 Caldilineaceae bacterium
TCATGCGACCTGATCTTCGAAGAGTGCTTTGTGCCAACGGAGAATCGCCTCGGCCCGGAAGGGTCAGGCGTCAGTCTTTTACCAGCCATGGAATCAGAGCGGGGGGTATATCTTTGCCAGCCAGTTGGGCGCAATGCAGCGCCAACTGGAGAACGCCATCGATTATGCCCGCGAACGCAAGGCCTTTGGCCAGTCAATTGGCAAGTTCCAGTCGGTGTCGAACCGGATTGCCGACATGCGGCTGCGTCTGGAATTGGCGCGGATGTTGCTCTACAAAGTGGCCTGGCTGGAGGAGCAGGGCAAGCCGCTGCTCATGGAAGCGGCCATGGCCAAGCTCTACCTCAGCGAAATTTTTGTCGATTCCAGTCTGGACGCGATCCGTATCCACGGTGCCAAAGGTTATGTCACGGAATTCGGCGTTGAACGGGATCTGCGCGATAGCGTGGGCGGGCTGATCTATTCGGGCACCTCCGATATCCAGCGCAACATCATCGCCCGGCTATTGGGGCTGTAGAGCGTTGACTCGCCAATGATCTACTTGCTGCCTCACATCATCGAAAGTGCTGCCGAACGGTTTGCCGAAAAGGAAGCTTTTCGCTTTCGAGACCAGTCGTTGACCTATGGGGTGCTCGTTCAAAAAGCCAACCAACTGGCCAACGTGCTTCACGCGCAAGGTGTGCGGCGGGGCGACCGGGTTGGCGTCTTCCTCTCCAAGAGCCTGGAAACGGCCATCGCGGTCTATGGCATCATGCAGGCGGGAGCGGCCTATGTTCCGCTGGACCCGAAGATGCCGGCGGCCAGACTGGGTCTGATCCTGCGGGATTGTGATATTCACCACCTGATCTCCGAGCCAAAGCAACGTCAATCATTGGCGCAGGTCGAGCTACGAACGGTCATCGGGCCGGATAGCGACAGCGACTTGCCCTTTCGCCAGATTCCGTGGTCGGAGTCTACGACGCCTCGACGACTTTGCTCCGCCCGTGATGATGGAGCAGGACATGGCCTATTTGATGTACACCTCCGGCTCGACTGGCGAACCGAAGGGCATGATCCACACCCATTTTAGCGGGCTGAGTTATGCCAAGATGGCCGCAGAGGTCTATGGTCTGCACAGCGAGGATCGACTGAGCAGCTTTCCGCCGCTGCACTTCGACCAGTCCATCTTTGATTATTTCTCTGGCCCGTTGGCTGGCGCGACCACCGTGATCATCCCGGAAGAACACATGCTCTTACCGGCAAGCCTTTCGCAACTGATGGCCGATGAGCGGCTGAGCGTCTGGTATTCGGTGCCCTTTGCGCTGATCCAATTGGCGATACGCGGTGCGCTGGAAGAGCGGGATCTGACCTCGTTGCGCTGGGTGCTCTATGGGGGTGAGCCGTTTCCACCCAAACACCTTGCCGCGTTGATGGCGCTTTGGCCGCACGCCCGCTTCAGCAATGTGTATGGCCCGGCAGAGGTGAATCAATGCACCTATTATCATGTGCCGCAGCTTGGCGATCAGCATGACGAAGCGATTCCCATCGGCCAGATCTGGCCCAATGCCGAGGGTTTGGTCGTGGATGAAAACGATCAACCGGTCGCAGCGGGAGAGGTTGGCGAGTTGCTGGTGCGCTCCCCCACCATGATGCAGGGATATTGGCGGCGGCCAGACCTCAATGCTGAGGCATTTTTCCGAAGAGCCTCCCCAGGCGGGCACAGCGAGATATTCTACCGAACCGGGGATCTGGTGCAGCTGCCTGCCGATGGCGCCTATCGTTTTCTAGGGCGCAAGGATCGCCAGATCAAGACGCGCGGTTTCCGAGTCGAGTTGGACGAGGTGGAGAGCGTGCTATCCGCCCACCCCAGCGTAGAGGAGTCGGCCGTTTTCGCCGTCTCCGACCAGGATCACAGCGTTCAGATTCAGGCCGCTGTTCTTGTCAGAGCTGACATGACGCTCACGGTTGCCGAACTTGTCCGCCATGCGCAGGCCCATTTGCCCCGCTATGCTGTGCCTGCCCGTATCGAAATTCTGACGGGTTTTCCACGCACCTCTACAGACAAAATAGACCGGAAGGCACTGCAGAAACAACTGCAAGGCAACGGTATCGAGATTGAAGCGGCCCATGAATCAAGGCGTCAATGGAGTAATGACGGTGACTAGCACAGACATCTTGCTCGAATTTATCCAGCAGGAGTTGATCGACGACCCATCCAACCAGAGGCTGAATGCGGACGACGACCTGCTGATCGGCGGCGTGCTCGATTCGCTGGCGATCATTCGTTTGGTCGAGTTTATCGAACGCGAGTTGGGTCGAAGCGTCGGCCCCGAAGATATTACCATCGAGAATTTCCGAACGGTCGGATCAATTGTCAAGTATCTGGGAAAAAATGGCGTTTAGAATCAGCGCCGGGAGCCGTGAAGCTGAGGAGCAGAGTCAAGGATGGGTGGCTGTTCTTCAGAACAACGCCGATTCACCATCCTGCGACGGCCCGAGAGAGCTGGAGACCCAAGCGAAGCCCCTTTGTGTATTGGAGCAGAATTTGTGACACGTTCCGCTGTTTTAGCTGGCGATGTCGGTATCGGTATCGAACGAACGCTTACCCAGAGCCAATATCTCATCTGGCTCGGGCAGAAGCTTCATCCCGACGAGCCGCTCTACAACATGGTTCACGCCTTCACCATCCACGGACCTATCGAGCGGTTGGCATTTCAGCAATCGTTTCAGATGTTGGTCAACAAGAGCGATGCCCTGCGAACCGTCATCCACGAGCAGAATGGCGCGCCCCTTCAACGGGTAGTGGCCGACTTTCCGTTCGCTGTTGAATGGATCGACCTATCCAGCAACCCAGACCCGTCGGCGGAGTTTGAGAGGTGGCTAGAGCAGGGCCAGCTACACATTTTTGATCTGGAACAGCGCTTGTTTGACTCGGTTCTGGTGAAGCTTGCAGCCGACCATTTCGTCTGGCACCTAAACATCCACCACCTGATCGCCGACGTGGTCTCCTTTGCGCTGATCTATCGCCGCATGGGCGAATTTTACGGGCTGGCCCTGGCTGGCAACCTCGACCAGGCACCGGATCTCCCCGCATACCAGGATTTTCTGGAGGCTGACCGGGCCTATGTCACATCGGCTGCCTTTGAGAACGCGCGGCAATACTGGCTTAGCAGACTCGCCACACCTCTCGAACCCACCGACTTCTATGGCAAGAGGCAAGTGGCCACTGGCCGCCCTCGGGCAGAGCGCCTCACGGTTGCGTTGGGAGCAGAACGCACCGCCCGCCTACATCAGGTTGCGCAGGAAAAGGAGTGCGCACACTGACGACGGACATGAGCTTGTTCCATTGCTTCGCCGCGGTGCTGGCAACCACGCTGTACAAGATCAGCCCGAAAGAACGGCTTGCAATCGGTGTGCCCTTTCAGAATCGCGCCACATCCTCGTTCAAAGAGACCATCGGGCTATTCATCCATATCTATCCCATGCTGGTTCACTTTGAAGCCGATGACACATTTCGATCACTTCTACAGCGCAACTTGAAAGAGAGTTTCACGGCTCTGCGTCATGCCCAATACAGCGCCGATGAGCTGGGCAAATCGTTCGACGTTGTCCTCAATTACCTGACCGCTTCCTTTGGCGATTTTGCCGGCTTCCGCGCAGAGAATCGCTGGGTCCACACAGGCTATGGCGACAGCAATCATCTGTTGCGGCTACAGGTCGAGGCATCCGGCGGCATAGACAACATCATCCTTCACTTCGACCTGAACAGCGATGTCTTTGACATTCGCCGCCAGCAATGGATCGTTCGGCACTTTCTCAACGTGTTGGATTCCTTCTTGATCACGCCGGATCAGCCCATCCGCACGCTGTCGTTGCTCTCTTCCTCGGAACGGCAGCAGCTACTGCTCGACTTCAACCAGACTGGAACCCCAGAGCTTGGCGACATGACAGTCGTGCAACTGTTCGAGCAGCAGGTGGCAAACAGCCCCGAGGCGATGGCCATCATCAGCGGCGCGCAGAGTCTTACCTATGCAGCCCTGAATCAGCGGGCAAACCAACTGGCGCATCACCTGGCGGCCAATGGCATCAAAGAGGACAAAGTCGTCGCGCTTGCGTTGCAGCGTTCGCCCGAAGTGTTGGTCGCACTATTGGGTGTGCTCAAGGCGGGCGGTGTCTATCTGCCGCTGGACCGGACGCTGCCGCCTGGTCGGCTGGCGTTCATGCTGGACGAAACAGAGGCCACGACGGTGATCACATCCAAACAGTTTGCAGAGGCCCTGCCGCAAAGCGATGCGAGGATCGTCTGCCTTGACGGAGAATGGGAAGCGCTTGCAGGCGAACCAACCACGAATCCGGTCACAGATGTAGCCCCTGAAAGCCCCGCCTACATCATTTACACATCCGGCTCCACTGGCACGCCCAAGGGCGCCCTCATCAGCCATCGGAACCTGCTCAACTATGCGACTTGGGCCAAGGACTTTTATCTCCGGGGCGAGAAGTTGGCCTTCCCGCTCTTTACCTCGCTCTCCTTTGACCTCACGGTAACCTCCATTTTTGTGCCGCTCATTTCCGGCGGCAGCATCGTGGTCTACCCAGAAAACGACCTGGGCAACCTGAGCATCCTGGATGTGTTGGCCGAAAATCGGGTGGACATCATCAAGCTGACGCCGGCCCATTTGGCGCTGATCAAAGAGACAAACACGGCGCAGAGCCGTTTGAGAAAATGATCCTCGGCGGCGAGGATCTGAAACGGGGCGCGGCCCAGCAGATCTCCGATCTCTTTGGTGGCGCCATCGAGATCTACAACGAGTATGGCCCGACCGAAGCCACAGTGGGTTGCATGATCCATCGCTTCGACCCGCAGACGGACCTGGGCGACTCCGTGCCCATCGGCCGGCCGATTGCCAACGCCCAACTCTACATCCTGGACGAGAATTTGAACCCTGTGCCCACCGGCGTCATCGGCGAAATGTGCATCGGCGGCGCGGGTGTGGGGCTTGGCTATCTGAAGCGACCCGATCTGACGGCCGCTAAATTCGTCGCCAATCCTTTCCAGCCAGGCGAGACCCTCTATCGCACCGGCGACCTGGCGCGCTGGTCGGCAGACGGACAGATGCAATTCCTGGGTCGCGCCGACCATCAGGTCAAGGTCAAAGGCTACCGGATCGAGCTGGGCGAAATCGAGAGCCAATTGCTCGCCCACCCGGGCATCAATGCGGCAGTGGTGCATCTGGTGCAGCGCCATTTCGCCGCGCTGGATGAGCCAGCCAATCGATGTGCGAAGTGCGGTCTGCCAGAAAATTATCCAGGCGCGATGTTGGACTCAGCCGGCACTTGCGCCACCTGTCGCGATTTCGATGAATTGGCCACGCGCTTTCGACCCTACTTCAAGACGCTGGCCGATCTGCAACTCATCCTGGACGAAGCCAGCGAGAACAAGCGCGGACCCTATGATTGCCTTGTCCTTTACAGCGGCGGCAAAGACAGCACCTACATGCTTTACCAGTTGGTCAAGGAAATGGGCAAAACGCCCCTGGTCTTTTGCTTGGACAACGGCTACATCTCTGAGCAGGCCAAGGCCAACATTCGCCGGGTCACCGATGACCTGGGCGTCGAACTGGTCTTTGGCCAGACGCCCCACATGAACGCCATCTTTGTGGACAGCCTCCAACGGCACAGCAATGTCTGTGACGGCTGCTTCAAGGTAATCTACACGTTGAGCATGGGGCTGGCGCGCGAAAAGGGGATCACCCACATCCTGACCGGACTCTCCCGGGGCCAGCTCTTCGAGACCCGTCTTTCCGATATGTTCGATGCGCGGCTCTTCGATGTCCAGGAGATCGATGCGACCGTCCTGGCCGCGCGCAAAGCCTACCACCGCATCGACGACGCAATCTCGCAGTTGATGGAGGTGGATTTCCTCGCGGAAGAGAGAATCTTCGACGAGATTCGGCTGATCGATTTCTATCGCTATTGCGATGTGCCGTTGCAGGAGATGTATCGCTACCTTGCCCAACACGCGCCCTGGTTCAGGCCGTCCGATACCGGTCGTTCCACCAACTGCCTGATCAACGACGTCGGCATCTACATCCACAAAAAGACGCGCGGCTTCCACAACTACGCGCTGCCCTACAGTTGGGATGTGCGCGTCGGCCACAAAACCCGGGAAGAGGCAGTTGACGAGCTAAAGGATCAGATCGACGAAAAACGCGTCCAGAAAATCCTGGCCGAGATCGGCTATGATGAATCCGAAGCGGCCCGACAATTGGTAGCCTATGTCGTGCCAAATGAGAAGCTCTCGATCCCAGACCTGCGTCGTTCCCTAAAAGAGCGGCTGCCGGACTACATGCTCCCGACCCATTTTGTCATCCTGGAAAGTCTCCCGCTTACCCGGAATGGCAAGGTCGATCGAGACGCCTTGCCACGACCCGAGAGCAATCGCCTGAATCTGCCAACAGCTTTTTCACCCCCGGAAACCATTGCCGAGCTGAGGTTGGCTGCCATCTGGAAGACAGTCCTCAATCTCCCGGAGGTTGGCATCCACGATGACTTCTTCGATCTGGGCGGCGATTCGATTTCGATGATCCATGTGATGATGCATGTCGCCGAAGAGTTTCAGATCAAAGCATCGCCGTTGGTCATCTTCGATGCGCCGACCGTTGCCGAACTGGCCGACAAAATCGAGGAGATTCTGATTTCCGAAATCGACCAATTGAGCGACGAAGAAGCGGAACGCTTGCTCGCGGAAATCGACTGAGCCGTCAGGAAGAGACCATGACCGACCGCGACGCCGCTTCCACAAAAGGCAGACAACTCTCCGAGGCAAAGCAAGCCCTTCTGGAAAAGCGCCTTCGGGGAAATCTAAAGAGCGCCGTCGAAGCCCTCGCGATTCCTGCCCGCGATCCTGCCGCGCCCATTCCCCTTTCGTATGCGCAGGAGCGGATGTGGTTTCTCCACCAACTGGACCCGCAGAGTCCAGCGTACAACATGTTCAACGTGGTGCGTCTTCGTGGGCCGCTTGACCCGGCGTTGCTGATCCAGAGCTTTCAATTACTCGTGGATCGCCATGACGTTCTGCGCACGCAATTTGTGCCAGAGAACGGCCGGCCAGTACAGCAGATCGTCCCCGCCATCCGGTTCGAGCTTCCGATTCAAGATCTGCAATCTGTCGGCAATCCCAAGCAGGAAATCGACCTTGATGGCCTGATCCGGGCCGAAATTCGCCGTCCGTTCGACCTGGCCCGATGTCCGCTCATCCGCGCCCGGCTATTGAAGCTTGCCCACGACCACCATCTTCTGATCCTGACGGTTCACCACGCGATCTTTGATGAATGGTCCAACGATATTTTGTGGCAGGAACTCTCCGCTGCCTATCGCGCCCTGCTCGACGGCCGCCTACCGGAGCTGACGCCGCTTTCTGTGCAATATGCCGACTTCACCCTCTGGCAACGCAGCCAAGCGGACAGCCAGCCGTCGGAGCAGCTTGCCTACTGGAAGAGACAGCTCGGTTTCGATCTGCCTGTTCTGCGTCTGCACGAGAAGCGGCCTCGCCCGCTTCAGCAGAGTTTCAACGGCGCGATGCAGTGGCGCGATCTGTCGGCAAGCTTCTACCCACGATTCAGGGAGCTTAGCCGCGAGTTCGGCGCGACCCTCTTCATGACCACCCTGGCTGCCTTTCAGATCCTGCTGCATCGATACACGCAAGAGCTCGATATCCTGGTGGGCACGCCAATCGCCGTGCGCGGCCACCCAGATCTCAAAGAACTGATCGGCCTTTTCCTCAACACGCTGGTCATGCGGGCCAACTTTGCGGATGATCCCCGCTTCGCTGACTTCGTACAGCAGGTGCGTCAAACAGCCCTGGAGGGCTATGCGCATCAGGAAGTGCCCTTCGAGGCGCTTGTCGACCAGGTGCGGCCACGCCGCCACGCCGGACACAATCCGATCTTCCAGGTGATGTTTGTACACCAGAAGAACGCGCTCAACCAGATCGATCTACCCGGACTGACCGCCAGTCAGACGCCGGTCGACATGGGCGCGGCGAAGTTTGACTTGACACTGTTCGTGGAAGAAGGCGAGCACAATCTGCGCGTGGGCGTCGAATACAACTCAGACATCTACGACATTGAGAGCGCCGAACGCATGCTCGGCCACTACGAGACATTGCTAGAAAGCATCGTCGAAAACCCGCAGCAGCGTGTCTCCAAGCTTCCATTGCTGACCGGCGCTGAGCGGACGCTGATTTTGGAGCGGTGGAACGAAGCTGTTCTGGCGCCAGCCGCTGATCTCTGCATACATCAGCTCATCGAAGTCCATGCCAGGTCCACGCCGGAGGAGATGGCGGTCATCGCCGAAGATGCTGAACTGACCTATGGTGAACTCGACCGGCGCGCAACCAGCTCGCCCATTCCTTGCGGCGACTGGGCGTCCAGCCCAACGTGCCGGTCGCGCTCTTGCTGGAACGCTCAACCGAGATGATCGTGGCAATCCTTGCCGTGCTCAAGGCGGGCGGCGCGTATGTCCCGCTTGATCCCACCTATCCACCGGAGCGCCTGGCCTTTGTCCTGGCAGACACCCAGGCGCCGATCATCGTCACCCGGCAGGAAGATGCCCGATCACTGCCGGATTCGGGGGTCACAACCCTCTTGATCGAACCCGATTGGGCGGAAATCGCACAGGAAAGCGACACGATTCCAGTCACTGGCGTGACGGCCGACAACCTGGCCTACATCATCTACACCTCCGGCTCGACGGGAAATCCCAAGGGCGTCCCGGTCACCCATCGCAATTTGGTCCACTCGACCTCGGCCCGCTTTCGCTATTACCAGGATCCGCCAGAGCGTTTCCTGCTGCTCTCCTCCTATTCGTTCGACAGTTCTGTGGTGGGTATCTTCTGGCCGCTCTGCCAGGGCGGAACGTTGGTATTGCCCGCTCCCGGCATCGAACTGGAGATGCAGCCGCTGGCCGCGGCGGTTGCAGCGCACCAGATTTCCCACATGCTGCTGTTGCCCTCGTTGTACGAACTCTTTCTGGCCCGGGCAGATGCGGACCAGCTTGCCTCACTGCGCACGGTGATTGTCGCGGGCGAGGCGTGTGGACGCGGCCTTGTCACCCAACATTACGCCAAGTTGCCGCAGGCCGCGCTCTTCAATGAATATGGCCCCACCGAGGCCACCGTCTGGAGTACGGTCTAT
>JAAUPU010000743.1 GCA_012032975.1 Caldilineaceae bacterium
GATCAGCTTGGTCGCACCTTCGAGGTACTTCTCAAGTGGCTGAAGCCGAGTTCGGTACAGTGCGTATAGATGCGGCGCGGTGCCTCCCAATGCAGAACCTGGATCTTCGCCGCCGCCGTGCGCGTACTTCACAGAGTTGTCGTGCTCCGATTCCTTCACAAGCTTCGATAAATCCACCCAATGCAGCGCACCTTTCCGGATCACGCACCCCCACGTCAAGGTGTGAAAACTGTGCCACGTTATTACGGCGGTTTGATCATCCAAAGCGATCGACTTGAACGCCTGATCCGTTGTAAGACCTCGTGCATCCACTGTTGCCACGAACTGCTCATTTGTCGCAACCAAATCTTCCATGAGCGTCCGGTACTCGTTTTCGGCTCTAGCGAGTTCCAAATGTTCCTTGTCGGCCGGTTGCCCTTTGCTAGTTAGCAGGGCGATGGTTTGATTGATGGCCGCGATCTGCGAGACTGACGAGGCCATCTTTCCTCTATCTTTATGGCCCAGGGAAACTTCGGCGCTAACCCTTGCTTCGCTAAGCATTTCACGCAGCCCCATCGCGCGGCCGCGCTCGGCCAGCGCAAAAGGATCATTGCTACGGCCGGTTGCCAAACTCAAACAGACGGTCCCATCGACAAAGTGATCAACTCTTGTTTCAGCGTCAAAAGATGAACGCTGAATCGGACCCGCCCCGTGAAGCAATCTACTCGACAAGTAAATCTCAACGGCGTGGTTCAGATAACTAGTGGCTTGGTCAAGTTCTCCCATCTGGAAGTACAGATGCGCTAGATTGTTCAGGGTATTTGCGGTATCCGGAGCATTTGGTCCCAGGCAAGTTTCCCCGGATTTTCAGAGCGCGATTGTAAAAGCGATTCAGCCTTCACGTAATTTCCCGTAGCCGCGTATAAGGCCGGCAAGATTATTCAGAATGCTGCCGTTTGGATGTGATCCGGTCCCAACTGGTCTTCTCGAATCTTTAACGCGCGGACATATAGTGACTCCGATTTGGCATAGTCACCCAAACGATGCTTTTAACAACGCCAGTCCACTCAATGCGCTTGCAATGTAACTGGCGTCAGCATCTTGGATGTGTTCGTAGATATCAAGTGCTCGATCGAATAGAGGCTCAGCTTTTGCATAGTGCCCCATGTCGTCGTACAAGATCGCGAGACCGAGTAGAGTAGCAGCAGTGTCGAGGCGGGTGTGCCCGGGTGTTTCTTCGCGTAGTTTTAACGCGCGACGATAGTGCGTCTCTGCCCTGTCATAAGCTCCCCATTTCGCGATAGAGATCAGCCAGATTGGTCAGGCTGGCTACGGTGTCCGGATGTGTCGGTCCCTGATGTTTGTACTTAATATCTAGGGACTGAAGAAACATTGACTCGGCCTTTGTGTAGTACCCCAGCAATTGATATAATACCGCCAAATGATTTAGGCTAATTGCCGTCTCAAGCGAGTCATTACCATATGACTTTGTTACAAGTGTAACCTCCTGCAGTCGGTGCGGTAGCGCTTCCAGGTATCGTCCCAAGCCGACGAGTTGCGCCGCCAAGTTCTTATGGGCCCGTGACAAAGCTACGTAGTCTGTTTTCGGGGTAGAATTCGCCATCGCGAGCCGTTGCCGGGCCAAGGGCTCCGCTTCCGCAAACTTGTCTTGACGCCAAAGTATCCAGACTACTTTGTCGAGCCACATAGCTTTGATGGATTCGTCGACATCCTGGCGATTTAGCACCTGCCCAAGAGTGTCCTTATACAACCTCTCCGCCCGATCGAGCCCACCTTGGTCGATGTACATGAAGGCCAGATTCTTCACGGTTGATGTGGTGTCCGGATGGCCGGGGCCGAGTTTATCCGTTTTGATCGCCAATGCTCGCAGAAATAGTGTCTCCGCCTTGGCGTAGTCGCGTAACTCAGCATATTGAGAAGCCAGATTGTGAAGGCTCATTGCCGTATTCAAATGGTCTGGACCAAGCAACTTCTGCCGAATGTCAAGGGAACGCTGCGCAAGTGGCAGCGCCTCGGCGTGCTTTCCTTTCTGGTACAGCGCGACCACGCGTTGGTCTAGTTGCGCCGCCTCCAACAATTGAGCCGCAGGCGCATCAGGCGGCTTGTCGGCACTCTGTACCTCACCTGTCGCCAGAAAAGAGGCGAGTGCCAATGTACTCCACCAAAGGAGTGTTGTTGGGATTGGTTTGGACATAAGCGTCCTAGTGCACATGAATGACGGTGTAGTTAACCGAATACCAGGATGGATGGAGCGAAGCGTTCTGTGGGGACCCAGTGGCTCAGGCGGGCACGGCTCGACACTAACTTGAGTTCAATGTGGATCTCCCGTGAGCACGAAGCCGGCCCAGTAGTGCGGGTGAGCGAAGGGGTGCGGCTCGTTCTCGGTGCCCTTCGGCGATTTCTGAGTCTGGCCGAAGCCGCGCGATAGAGCGGTGAGGTTCGGATCTGCTTTAATGAGGTTGTCGAGTTCGTTGCGGGTCAGATTACGCAACCACGTCTTCGCCTCGTGCAGCGACTCGGCCTTGGGCTTACCTTGCGACAGCTTGCCATAGAGACGCTGCATGAGCAGCGCCGTCGCCAGGTCGTCCACCTTCCACAAGCTCATCACCACACTGGGCGTACCGGCGAAGAAGAATGCGGTGCTCAGGCCCACCACGCCTTCGCCGCCCATCTGCTTGCCTAACCCCGTCTGGCAGGCGCTGAGCACCACCAAGTCAGCATTGACCTTCAACTCAAACACTTCACGCATGTGCAGCACGCCGTCGTAGTCGGCGTCGCTGGGTGCCCGCGCCAATACCAACCCAGACATCTCCGGGCGGTCGGCGTCGATGAAGCCGTGCGTGGCGAAGTGGACGTACTTGCACTTGGATAGTTCACCTGAGTTGCTTAACTCGAACAGCCTACGTTCCGTGGCGTCGGGGCCGATGAGTTGCAAAGCGTCTTTGCGCCGAGTGCTTTCGCGATGCCCTGCGCCTCGAAGCGTGTGCCGGGCAGACGCGGCGGCGCGGCGCTGCTGTCGAAGTGGAGCGCTCGGCTCAACGCAACAGTGTCGGCA
>JAAUPU010000744.1 GCA_012032975.1 Caldilineaceae bacterium
GTGCAGACAGGCATCAAGAAGCCGAATGCGCGCGCCTCTTGGTGACCGATCTGGACACCTCGCAGCCCAATTCGCCAGAGCTTGCGATACGGTACGCGGATGAGCGTCACGCCCACAAGAACCGCCAGCTCGCCTTGCACCCAAATATCATCGCGGCATTGAACCAATATTTGACCCAATACAAGCCCGAAACCCATCTCTTTGAATGCACCCCGCGCAACCTTGAGTATGTGCTTGACGAGGTGGGACAGGGTGCAGGCATCAAGCGGGTGCAGGTCGGCTTCGAGACCCTGCGCTGGACCTCTGCCGTGCGCGATTTTCGCAATGGCATGCCGGAGGAGCGGCTGCGCATCAAAATGGGCCTAAGCAAGATTTCCTGGCGCGAAACGCGAGAGAAGATCTTCCAGTTGACCGGCGGTTGAGCCTGGATCGTGAACAGCGCTATTCGTTGCTGATGATAGGCAGGAGCGCGCGGAAGGTGCTCTGATACTGAAGATGGGTGTCCAGATAGTCGCCGCTCCAGCCGCCGATGAGGTGCAATCGGCCGTCGTGCGCGGCAGCGGCCAGGTTGCGCCATTCGCCCCGAATGGGTGAGGGGAAGTTGCTCCACTCGTCGGTGTGAGGATCATATCGGTCCAGGTTTTCCAACGGCTCGGTCCAGCCCCCCGCCGAGTACGAAGATGGCCAGTCCGTCGTAGACTACGCTCTGCCCGCTGCGCGGGGTGGGCAGCGGAGGCAGTTGTCGCCAGCTTCCCTTGTCCGGTGAATAGGCCTCGGCCAGGTCCAGTTCGTCCTCACCATCGAACCCGCCAAAGAGATAGATTTCGTCATTCACACTCGTCGCGCCGGCGAAACCCCGCGCTGTCTCCAGTCGGCTGTCGAGCGCCCAGCTCCCGTTTTCACCATCTCCTTGCGCAACCGGTGTATAGCGCCAGATCTCGTTGCGCATGGTTTCGCCATCCCACCCACCGATCAGAAAGAGTGAGCCTTGGTGGGCCACCAGGGATGCGCCTGCCAACGGTGCCGGCAACGTGGCCAACTCTTGCCAACTCCCCTCCTCCAAATCGTAGCGCCAGAATTGGTCACTGATATGGATTGTTCCTTCGTCAGTCGGGCCAGCATAGCTGCCGCCTGCGACATAGATCTGCTCGTCAAGAACGGTCGCCGCCAGGTTGGCCAAGGGCATGGGCAACGGCGCAAACGCGCGCCATTCGTTGATGCGAAGATCGTACGCGGACACAGTATCCAGCGCCTGACCATTTTCACGTTCACCGCCGATGACAAAGAGATTGTCGCCCACGACGACCGCGGCCAATCGGCTGCGTGCAGTGGCCATGGGCGTGCGCACCTCCCAGCGCGGTTGAAGGTCGATCTCAGGCTTGCCGACCGCGGTCTGGCCACTATCGCTCAACAACGTGAAGGCGCTCTGCGGTTCGCCCAGGAGTCTGGGCGCGGCCAGCGCCAGAAGGCAGATCAACAACGCACCCACCAAATAGGGCTTTTGCCAGGGCAGGATGATGGCAGGGAGATCGGCCAGCGGGGGTGGGTCAGGCGGACGAACGGCGCCGGGACGGCAGATAGCTCCACCCCGGGCATGACGATCCAGCCACGTTGCAACAGCACCATGCTGGCTTCGGTGCGGCTGCTGACCTGGAGCTTCTCGAAGATATTGCGCAGATGAATCTTGACGGTATTGGGGCTGATGACCAGTTCGCGGGCGATCTCGGCGTTGCTGGCGCCGGTGATCAGCAGCTGCGCGACTTCCATCTCGCGCTCGCTAAGTGGATTGTCGTCCAGCGGGGGGGGAACGGCTTGATTCTCGGTCACGACGTCACGCTGATTCCACAGCCTGAGCCAGCCGGCCCCATTCGTCCAACGACAAGGTCTGGGCGCGACGCCGCGGGTCGATGCCAGCCTGGTGGAGCAGACCCTCGATCTGGGGTTTGGGCAGATGCAGACCCGCGCTCAAGCTGTTGAGCAGTTGCTTGCGCTTCTGGCTGAAGCCGGCGCGCACAATCGCAAAAAAAGCGCTCCGCGTCGATGTGGGGCAGTGGTTTCTCCGGGAAGACATCCAGCCGCAACACCGCGCTGTCTACCTTGGGCTTTGGATAGAACGCATCGGCTGGGACGATGTGGACGATGGAGGGGTGCGCATAGAACTGGACGCTGACAGCCAGGATCGAGAGTTGGCCCGGCTCGGCGCAGATGCGTTCGGCCACCTCTTTTTGCACCATGACCACGAGCCGGGTGGGACTCTGGCTAGCCTCCAACAGCTGGCGAAGGACGACACTGGTGATGTTGTAGGGCAGATTGGCGACGACCTTGTACAGACCGTCATCACCGCGCCTTGTGCCGCCGGCGGTGACCAACTCAACGGGGTCAAGTTCGAGGATGTCGCCGTGGACCAACTCGACATTGGGCGTCTCGGCAAAGGTCTCGCCGAGGATTTCGAATAACCGATCATCCAGCTCCACGGCGACCACGCGGCCTGCCTGTTCCGCCAGCCGTTTGGTCAAAACGCCCAAGCCAGGTCCGATTTCCAGCACCGTATCTAAGTCGGTCAGCTCGGCAGCGGCCAGCACGAAATCGAGATGCTGTTCGTGGACCAGGAAATTCTGGCTCAGTGAGCGTTTGGGGTTCAGATCGCGGCTGCGGATCAAGCCCAGATGGGCGCTCATCGCACTGGCCCGATCATTCGTCCTCCAGCTTGAGGACCGACATAAACGCCTCTTGGGGGATTTCCACCGCGCCCACCATCTTCATGCGTTTCTTGCCCGCCTTCTGTTTTTCCAGCAGCTTGCGCTTGCGGCTGACATCGCCGCCGTAGCACTTGGCGGTGACGTCCTTGCGGAAGGCCTTGATGGTCTCTCTCGCGATGATCTTGCCGCCGATGGCGGCCTGGAGGGGGATCTCGAACTGGTGGCGGTCGATTTCCTTCTTGAGGCGCACCAGGAGGTTGCGGCCGCGCTTCTCGGCGTTGTCGCGGTGGCAGATGACGCTGAGGGCTTCGACGGCTCGCCGTTGATGAGGATGTCGACCTTGGCGAGGCGGCGCG
>JAAUPU010000745.1 GCA_012032975.1 Caldilineaceae bacterium
CAGCGCCCCAACTTGGGATCTCCATGTCGCCGCGCCAGTTGATGGCGCGGCGCTTTAGCAAGGAGAAGACCGCGGTCTTTGGCGCGGTCGCCATCATTCTGTTTGTGCTGCTCGCCCTCTTTGCGCCAGCCATTGCCCCCTATGACCCGCTGGAGCAGAACATCCCCGACAGTCTGGCGCCCATGTCGTCCGATCACTGGTTTGGCGCGGATAAGCTGGGCCGCGACATCTTCAGCCGCATGCTCTATGGGGCCAGGATCTCGCTGGGTGTCGGGCTGGGCGTGGTTCTCATGGCCAGCGTCGTGGGCACGATGATCGGCGGCATCGCCGGGTATGCTGGCGGCTGGTGGGATGAGAGCATCATGCGCATCACCGACATCTTTTTGCATTTCCCAGCCTCATCCTGGCCATGGCGATTGCCGGCGCGCTGGGGCCTAGCCTTCAGAATGCGTTGATCGCCGTGGCCGTTGTCACCTGGCCCGTCTATGCGCGTCTGGTGCGTGGGCAGGTGTTGATCTTGCGCGATCGGGAGTTCGTGCAGGCTGCCCGCGCGACGGGCGCTGGACATATGCTGATCCTGCGCCGCCATCTCTTCCCCAACACCCTCTCGCCGTTGTTGGTGCAGGCCAGCTTCGACATGGGCACCACGATCCTGGCGGTGGCCGGTTTGTCGTTCATCGGTTTTGGCGCACAGCCGCCCACGCCGGAGTGGGGCGTGATGATCAGCGAAGGGCGCAACTATATCACCACCCATTGGTGGCTGACTTTCTTCCCGGCAATGGCCATGCTCTTTGCTGTCGCCGGCTTCAATCTGGTCGGCGACGGTCTGCGCGATGTGCTGGATCCGCGCTTGCGAAGATAGCCCATCACACCAACCGATGTTCGAAACAAAAATGCCGCCTCCAAAACGGAGGCGGCATTTTTTGTGTGCTGAAAAACTAGAGTGGCTCTTTGTCCAAGACTTCCTGGCAAAGCGTGTAGGTCTGTTCGACTCCCTCATCGAAGCCGACAACATCGGTCCAGATCGCCTGGAGGTTGTTGTTCAGTGTGTCGATGAACTCGGATGTTCGTGCATTGGCCGGTCGGAACCAACCTTTGGGGCCTTCCGGGTAGATCTCGCTGTGCAGCCGGAAGATGGGGTCGATCTCGTTCAGTTCGTCGCTCTCCCAGACGTCGATGCGTCCACCTGGGCTGCCGGCGCCAAACTTCACATGCTCGATGCCATCCTCTTTGGTCGAGTAGAAGTCGAGGATGTTGAAGGCCTCGTTCGGGTGGTCTGAATTGCCGGTGATGCAGAAGGCCGCCGCGGAAACCTGCGAACCGCGATCTCCGTTGGGGCCAACCGGGCCGACTGTGACGCCCCAGTCGAAGCCCATCTCGCCGTTGTTGGTCAGGTTTGCATATTGGCCGACGAGACCGGTCGTTGTGTTGTGGATGCCCACCTTGCCGGCCAGGAAGTTTTCGTTGATGTCATCTCCGCACAGACAGGGATCCACTTCTTCTGTCTTCATCAAGTCGTAGAGCCACTTGAGCGCGGCGACGGATCCCTCCTCGGTTAGCAGACACCTGGTGCCATCTTCGTTGAGCAGATCCCCGCCAAAGGTGCGCAGATAGGAAGGGATATGCTCTTGGCCACCGCCCTGGGCGCGCATCCCCCAAATCTCTGGCGCCTTGGTGACGGCTAGACCCGCTGCAGTCAGGTCCGCGGTAGTCCAGTCTGGATTGGGCAGGGCCGCGCCCGATTCTTCCAGCAATGTCTTGTTGTGATAGTAGGCGGTTGTGCCGAAATGACCGTGGTTGGGCACCGCGTGCAACTGCCCTTCCAGCGTCACAGCCGCCAAAAGCGCTGGCCAGAATTGGGAGAGGTCAAACCCCTTGGACTCGACGATATCGTCCAGCGGAATCATGACCCCCTTGGCCTTGTGTTCTGGCGGATTGTTGAGATAGGTCCAGACCACGTCGCCCACTGTGCCGGAAGCGGCCAACGCATAGACCTTGGAGTACATCTCAGCGCCGGGAAGTTCGTCGATCTCCAGTTTGAGACCCGGATAGGTCTCTTCGAAGAGCGGGATGCGCGAGATGTGCCAGTCGGCGTGGGTGCCCAGGCGCGAGTGGAAGAGCAGGGTGATCTCCTCCGCCATGGCGCTTTCGCCGCCTTCGCTGCTGGTACTGGGAGCTGCCGCCGGCGCACACGCAGCCAGAGCCACAGCACCGGTGACAGCGAGGCTGCCGATCATGAAGTGACGACGGCTCAGTTTTCGATCTACACTCATATTGGGTCTCCTCCTGTGGAAATTAGATTGAGCGAATCGTTCAAAATGCGAGCATTGCCCGCAGACCAACCAGGATGGGAAGCGACTGATAGCTCAGGTCAGCGTTACAAGGATGTGTCAGAGAGCCGCTTGTCATCGAGAAAATCGAACTACCCCTTGATGCCAGACATCACAATGCCGCGCACAAGATAGCGTTGCGCCAAAAAGAACATCACAATGATCGGCACGGTCATCATCACGCTGGCCGCCATCAGCAGGTGATACTTGGGTTCTACATCGTCGGAAAAACCGGCCACCGCCTGGAAATAGCGGATGCCGACGGCCAGTGTGTACTTGGACTTTGTATTCAAAAAGATGAAGGGGTGCAGAAACGCGTTCCATTGACCCATGAAAGTCAGTACGGCTGCGGTCGCCAGCGCCGGCACGGAGAGCGGCATCAGGATTTGAAAGAAGATGCGCAGGTGACTTGCACCATCGATGCGCGCCGCCTCGTCCAGTTCAAGTGGGATAGTCATGAAAAACTGGCGCATCAGGAAGATCAAGAACGCGCCGCCCCCGAAGAAGGAGGGCACGATCAGCGGCTTGAAGGTGTCCATCCAGCCAACCTTGGCGAAGAGCAGATAGAGCGGGATGAGTGTCACTTCCACCGGCAACATCATGGTGCTGAGCGTGATCATGAAGAGGATGTTGCGGCCTGGATAGCGGAAGCGCGCAAACGAGTAGCCGACCAACGCCGCGGACAGCACCGCGCCAAAGGTCGAGATGCCGGCCACCAGGACCG
>JAAUPU010000746.1 GCA_012032975.1 Caldilineaceae bacterium
GATTCCTTTGATTTCGACCATCTGATTGCCGATAAAGCCTACGACGTCAACGCACTGCTCGAGACGATCGCTCTCATCGGGGCTGAGGCAGTCATACCGCCCAAGAAAGACCGCACCGAGCAGCGGGACTATGACCGGCATCTGTACAAAGAACGCCATTTGGTTGAGTGCTTCATCAACAAGATCAAATGGTATCGTCGCATCTTCACTCGCTATGACAAGCTGGCCAGACGATATGCTGCCTTCCTCCACCTCGCCGGCGCCCTCATCTGGCTCCGCTGAATTGTCAACGGAAACTAACAAACCTCGCCATGCAGCGCGTGCTGCGCCTGGCCCCGAATCTCGCTGCACCCCTGACGGCTGGGGACTTGCCAGATCCGGACAGTGAACAGATGTGTCTTGGGCCGAGGATCTTTCCTGGCGCCGGACAACTCCGCAGCTACCCGCATGGGGCGATTTGGCGTAGACCTGGGTGCGCCATATACTTATACGTATACTACACGTGCAATCAAAACTGGAGGCAGATCATGCAAAAGAAGCTGACCATTACGATTGAGGAAGAAGTCTACCGGGGGCTTTATACAGTAGTCGGCCCGCGCCGTATCAGCCGATTTATCGAAGACCTGGTCCGGCCACACGTACTCGCTCCGGATCTGGACGCTGCCTATGCCGAGATGGCGAGCGATGAGGAACGCGAGGGGGAAGCACTTGAGTGGTCGGAATCCCTCATGGGAGAGATCAACGATGAAACGTGGTGAAGTCTGGTTGGTCAATTTTGACCCGTCGGTGGGCGGAGAGATCCGCAAGCAGCGCCCCGCCGTCATCATCAGCAACGATGCTTCCAACCGACATCTAAACCGGGTGCAGGTTCTCCCGCTCACGTCAAAACTGGGCCGTCTCTATCCCAGCGAAGCCATTGTGGAACTGGCCGGTAAGCAGGGCAAAGCGCTCGCCGATCAACTGACAACGGTCAGCAAACAACGACTGATCAACAAAGCCGGCGCCATCAGCGACGCCGAAATGGAACAGGTGGAACGAGCCGTTCGGCTCCAGTTGGGTTTGGGACCAAGATGACGCTTCCAAGGGATCCAGCGAGGCAATGAAAACGGTGGAGGAAGCGAAACAGCTCAGCCGTTCAGGTTGTGTGCTATTCAGCATCTCGAAGTGCGATTCTTTGGTGCTTTCCTGCCGAACCAACTGGAAGGGGCTAGCAGTCGAAGGGAGTCCTGCTGTGTAGTCATAGGATGTGCGGCGTGCTCAGTCGATGCCCGCCAGGTCCAGTTCGGCGGCAAAGTGGCAGGCGGCAAAGTGGTCTTTGCTCACCTCTTGCAGGGCCGGCTTGTCGATTTCGCAGATGGGCTGGGCGTAGCGGCAGCGGGGATGAAATTTGCAGCCGCTGGGCGGGTTCGCGGGGCTGGGCACGTCGCCGCCGAGAATGATGCGCCGCGATTTGTGATCTGGGTTGGTGCGCGGCACAGCAGAGAGCAGCGCTTCGCTGTATGGATGGAGCGGCTTGAGATAGAGTTCTTCCGCCGGGCCAAGTTCGGCGATCTCGCCCAGGTACATCACCGCGACGCGATCGCTGATATGCTCGACCACGGAGAGGTCGTGGGCAATAAAGATATAGGTCAACCCGAATTCTTTTTGCAGATCCTCCAGCAGGTTGATCACCTGCGCCTGGATCGACACATCCAGCGCGGAGACCGGCTCGTCGGCTACGATCAGCTTGGGGCGCAAAGCGAGCGCACGTGCAATGCCCAGTCGCTGGCGCTGACCGCCACTGAAGGCGTAGGGGTAACGGTTCATGTGCTGGGCCTTGAGGCCGACCATCTCCAACAAGTCGCGCACCTGGTCGCGCAGTTCAGCGCCCTTGGCGACGCCGTGTATTACCAGCGGTTCGCTGATCAGGTCGAGTACGGTCATGCGCGGGTTGAGCGAGGAGAAGGGGTCTTGGAAGATGATCTGCATGTCCCGGCGCAGCGGTTTTAATTCGCGCGAGGTCAAGTCCGCGATGTTTTCCAGCTTGCCGTTGCGCTGAAAGAAAATCTCCCCCTCAGTCGGCTGTAGCGCGCGCAGGATCAGTCGCCCGGTCGTGGTCTTGCCACAGCCAGACTCGCCGACCAGTCCCAGGGTCTCCCCTTCGTGAACCTTGAGGTCGATGCCGTCCACGGCGCGCACATGTCCAACGACTTTGCGGAAAAAGCCCTTCTGGATCGGAAAGTGTTTCTTGAGATTACGTACTTCTAGAAGCGGTTCGCGCGGTTCAGCCATATCGTTTCAATCGGTTGGATGGAGGGTGGCAGGGTGGCAGGGAAGAAAGGCATGACTCAACCATCCTGTCATCCCGTCCTTCCCGTCATGGATAGAGCGTGCAGCGCACAAAGTGGCCCGGCTCCACCTCGATCAGAGGCACCTCGTGGTTGCAACTGTCGCGCTTGGGCGCAGGGCAGCGTGGAAAAAAAGCGCAGCCGGGCGGCACAGAAAAAGGGATCCGGCACGCTGCCAGGAATCGGCGTCAGCCGTTCTTTGCCACGCCGACCCAATTCCGGGATCGAACGCATCAAGCCCACGGTGTATGGATGCAAGGGTTGGTTGAAGATGGTGCGCACGTCGCCGCTCTCCACCACCTTGCCCATGTACATCACCGCCACGTCGTCCGCCATCTCTGCGATCACGCCCAGGTCGTGGGTGATGACCAGAATGGCCATGCCCAGGTCACGTTGGAGCGACTTCATCAACTCCAGGATCTGCGCCTGGATCGTCACATCCAGCGCCGTTGTTGGCTCGTCCGCGATCAGCAGCCGCGGGTTGCACGAGAGCGCCATGGCAATCATGGCGCGCTGGCGCATTCCACCAGAAAACTGGTGCGGATACTCGTCGAAACGCTGGTCTGCGCTGGGAATCCCCACCTGTTCCAGCAAATAGACGGTCCGCTCGCGAGCTTCTTTCTTGCCAACTCCCTGGTGCAGGGCCACGGTCTCGGCAACCTGGTTGCCGACGGTATGCACCGGAGAGAGCGAGGTAAGCGGCTCCTGGAAGATCATGGAGATTTC
>JAAUPU010000747.1 GCA_012032975.1 Caldilineaceae bacterium
ATAGTTCTCATAGTGACGGTGCTGTTCAGCGGATGTCAGGTCCAGGGGTACGAGCGCGAGCAAGTCGGGGGGTACTTCATCTGCGAAAGTGTGTGCGACCACGTTGCCCGCGCTGTCCAAAACAATCGCATAGCGGGTGTCAGGATGATTGGCGATCGTCTCGGTCAAGAGCGATTGGATCGCGGCAATGTCACCAGAGGCGAGCAAGCTTACACTACGACCGGCCAGGTCGCTGACGACCGAAAGGCCGCGGTTGTCCACTTCGGCGACGAGGGTGTCCGTCATCACAATTCGCACTTGCACCGTCGTCGCCAACCCCAGCAAGAGGGTCAGGGCCAGGATGATGCCCAATATTTTGGTGCGAATGCTGACCCCGCCAATGACGGCGTAGAGCCGTTGCCACCAGCTCTGTGGCGTTGGCAATGCTCTCTCTTGGGATGTTCCTGTTGGCGTCAAGGATTATATCCGCCCGATCTGGCAAGAAAACGGTTGGGCGTATTATGCCGGCACCAGGTCTGGCGCTTCCGGCGATGTCCAACTGTGGTTGCGGGCGATGTTTTCGATTGTGCCAATATCGACGACTTCTTTGGCGATGCGTTTGGCGAAATAGTAGATGCGGCGATAGTTTTCGATCACGTCTGACTCGATGCGGAATGCGGCCAATCGGTGTGGCTCCGCGGCGATCAGTCGGCGGGCGAGATGGCTGTCAATGTCATCGGAGAGGCGATTGATCTCACCCTTGGCGTCGATTACTTCTGCCGCCAGAGCGGGGTCGGATCTGAGCACGGCCGCAACTGCATTTTCCACCGTCCAGCTAACTTTCTCGGCCAGAAGCAAGATTGCCTGTTGCGTGCCATCGCTCATGGTGACATCGTGCTTCAGCCGCTCATAGCCGGCCTCGACCAGGTTGGTCTCGATCATGTCGCCGATGTTTTCCATGTAGTTCGCCACGGCCAGATAGTTGCCCAATAGCCTGGATTGATCGTTGAGCAGCTCCTGCTGAGACAACTGCCCCAGATATTGCACTGTCGCAGCCTGAAGAGTATCCACATCTTCATCCATGTGCGTCAAGTTCTGCAGATCGTCATCGTTGCCATGGAGCACCACAGGCAGTGATCGCCTCACCATCTTGAGGGCATATTCGCCAAGTCGTCCAAGCTCAAGGCGGACCAGGTCGAGCGCAAGATCTGGTGTGGCTAGCAAGTTGTCGTCCAGATACCTGGGCTGAACGCGCTCCGGCAGTTTTGTCGTGCGTACTGGCACGACCCATTCGACGAACTTGGCCAAGGGAGCCGTAAACCAGATGAAAATCAGGGTGTTGGACAAATTAAAAATTGTGTGCGCATTGGCAACCTCGCGTGGTGTTGCCAACAGCGACTGACTGGCGGTAACCGTGACTGCGCGGGTGATCTCGATCAATACGTCTGTAAATGGCAACCAAATGAGTACACCAAGCACGTTGCTGGTTACGTGGACGACCGCGGCCATGACAGCCTCGCGCGGCTTCCCAATTGCAGCAAGCAAGGCTGTGATGCATGTGCCAATATTCGCACCGTAGACCAGTCCAACTGCTGTTTCCATCGTGATCAAACCCTGACCCGCCAGCACAACGATCAACCCTGTCGTTGCCGAGGAACTCTGGACGATGGCCGTAAAGGCTGTGCTGATCAGCACGGCGAACAGTGGATTGCGGATCTCCTGCATCATGATGATGAACGGCTCATAGGCACGCAGAGGCTTGGTTGCGGCGCCCATAAGCTCCATGCCAAAAAAGATCAGCCCCAACCCCATGATCATCGTGCCATATTGGCGGGTGCGCTTTCGCTTGGAGAAAAAGAGCAGGGCGAACCCAATGGCAACAGGAACAAGCGCATATTGGGTGATCTTCAGCGACACGATCTGAGCCGTAATCGTGGTTCCGATGTGAGCGCCCAAAATCACGCCGATGGACTGTTGGAAGGACATCAGGCCGGCGGTGATAAAGCCTACCACCAGCACAGTTGTAACCGAGGAAGACTGGATGATAGCCGTGACGAACGCACCCGCGAAGACAGCCTTGAAGCGGTTGGTCGTCAGTCGTCTCAGCAAGTTTTTCATGCGCGATCCGGCCAACGTCTTCAAAGCGTCGCTCATCTGCTCCATGCCGAACAGAAACAGCGCCAGACCACCCAGAAGACCCATGATGATTGTGCCGACTTCTAATGTGTCAATGGTATCCATGGAGAGGCATGCCCTTTCTTGATATCTGCAACTGGGTCCGCTGATTTGCACATCGCGTTCTACCAAACGAGTACGCGCAACCGAGTTCCGGGAAACCGGAACTTCGCCTATCATGCCGAATCGTCAATGGGCACAATGGCGGTACGTGCGCGTAGATGATGCGCGCTGCTGCCAAGCTGTAACGGCACGGATAGGCCGCGTGACAGACTCGTCAGTAATGGTCGATGTGAAATCTTCAGATTGTCTGGGTGAATGAAGACTGAAGAAAATTATACGATAGCGATGAACATGGACCAATTGTGAAGTGTATGTTGCCGCCATGGGTCTGCCTTGGGGCTAGAGATCACTGAAGCGGACGCCGCCAACACGCATAATTGGCGAAGTTGGTAGAAGTTTCTGATATCAGCCATCTGTTTGGCACTCTGCCGAGAGGCGATAAGGACAATGCACTTCGACCCTGTCCAGAACTCCATAAGGCTTGCCCAGCCAGACAAGCCCCCACACCATCCGCGGTTTTTTTGGCTGATCGAGCGTATCCAGGGCGGCAATCGGTTCGGCGTCGCCCTCTGGCTGGCCGTGGGTGCGATGGTTCTCGTTGCTTGTGCGGGGGGAGGATCTGGCTCCCCCGTGGTGCGCTCCACAGTCGTGGATGCGCTTGCGGCCGGCAACGATCTGGCCTTCGCTCGTCCAGGCGAGCCGATGGCATTCGACTTCCCAAAGGACCATGGCCCTCATCCCGAATATCGCACCGAATGGTGGTACTTCACCGGCAACCTGACCGATGCCCAAGAGAACGAATTTGGCTATCAGCTTACCTTCTTCCGCAGT
>JAAUPU010000748.1 GCA_012032975.1 Caldilineaceae bacterium
CGGATTGAGCGCGGCGAGGGGCTGGTCACCACCTATGCCAGAATCGATCACCCAGACATTGCCGTCCGGGTCGACCAGCACGCCCATCGGACCGTTGAGCCCTTCGGCAACGGTGATGATCTCCGGTCCCATCATCTCGTCCATGGGTGGCAGCACGCCCAACTGAATCATCAGGCCCAGATCGTCGAAGGCGTCCCAATCTTCGACCAATTTGCCATCGGCCAGGCGGGCGATGTAGATGCCCTCGACAGAGAGTTGGGCGACCTCACTGCTTGCGGTGTAGCGAACCACTACCCGGTCCCCTTCAGCAATGATGTCCTGAACGGTGATCTGGAAATCTGGGAAGCTGGCGAAGGTCTCTTCCAGGTCTGCTCTATAGCCGTCGATGCCAGCCTCGTGCATTCCGTCACGTTCGTGGGTCACATAACCGGGATCGACCAGCTCGTCGATCAGATCGAACGCCTGCTGATTGTAGATCTCCTCGGCGATGCGAAGCACAGTCGCCTTGTTGGTTTCCGTCTCATCATCCTGGGCATGAGCCGGTGGAGCAAGGGGAAACGACATCAAGACGATGGCCGCAAGCAGAGCGACCGAAATCGAACGGCGAACGGTGAACGACAAAATCTCACGCAACATCTGATCCTCCTTGGAATACAGAACGACGCAAAGAAACGCAGCATATGAACTTGTAACCATCACGATGGATCGGGGTGGGCGAGGAGGCTGCGGTTTGGGGAGCACCGTGGGAGCTGGTCGTTTGCGCTCGATCCAGCGCAATTGTCGCGCACATGCAGGGCGTTGTCAAAGGGGTATTTACGCCATATCCCAGAGGTTCAGCCGACTGAGCCGTTCACACGAAGAGCATGGAATGCGATGAAAAATCCCCGACATCTTATCGGCTGGGCGCCTGGTGCAGGCCGCTACGCGTGACTCGGTTACTTCTCGGCTGTTGGTTTTTGGCGTACTCGGTGTACGATGCTGCGGAACTGTTTCAAGCCCAAATCGATCAAGCATGACCTGCAAGGCGCGGGCATGGAGGCGACGGACGACGCATGTGGCGCAATCGCAACCTCATCTTGCTGTGGCTGGTGGATAGCGCAACCGCGCTGGGCATCGAGCTTTTTTCGGTGACAATCTTGGTCGCGGTCTTCGAGCAGACAGACTCCACCTTACAGGCAGCCGGTGTGATGGTGGCCCGCATGTTGCCCGCCTTTCTGCTGGGTCCGCTGGCCGGTGTGCTGGTGGATCGCTTTCCGCGCAAGAATGTGCTCATCAGCATGGACGTGGTCCGGCTGCTGCTGATCGTCGTGGCCATGTGGCTGTTGAATCAGAATGATGCTGTACCCGTGGGGCAGCATCTACCTGATCCTGGCGGGACTATCCGCGGCAGGCGTTTTTCATCGCCCGGCCCGTCTGTCGTTGATCCCATCCATCGTGCCGACTGGGCAATTGGTCAGGGCCAATAGCTTCATCCTGGTCTCCAATCAGATCACGCTGGCGATTGCCTACACCGCTGGTGGCTGGCTCGTCCTGTTCATGTCGTTGCGCCAAATCGCACTGGGCGTAGCTCTGCTCTTTGGGCTGGCCATTCTCTGCGCGCTGCTGATCGCCGTGCCCCGGCGTCGAGAGGTCGAAGGGGGTTCCGCTCACGACCCATTCTGGATTTCGTTGCTCTCTGGCTGGCAATATCTCCGGCAGCATCCCCATCGCCCGGCCCTTGACGGTCATGGAGATGATCGAAAGCCTGCCCAATGGCATCTGGACCGGGGCGTTGATGCTGGCCTTTACTGCGCAAGCCTTGCAGGGGACTCGGCGGACTGGGGCTATCAGGTGACCAGTTATTTTGCCGGCATGATCGTCGGCTCGCTGGCGGCACTGGCAATGAGCGATTGGCTGGGCCGATCACCGGGTCGTATCATTGTGATGAATGCCTTTGCCGCCGGCATTCTGACGTTGGCCTATGCCAACAGCCAGACGGTGTGGGCGGCGGTCGTACTGGCCTTCCTCTTTGGCCCGCCCTTTGCCCTCCGCGACGTGGCGCAAGATTCGCTCTTGCAGGCTACCGTGGAGGATGGACAATTGGGCCGCGTCTACGCCACGCGCGAGATGTTGCGCAGCGCAGTCTTCCTGGTTGCCGGCATCTTCTTCGCCTGGCTCTCCGACTATGTGCCCGTCTACACGATCTACATCGCCGGCGGCCTCATCTATCTGCTGACCGGCTTCTATGCGCTCAACAACAAAGCGTTGCGCGAAAGCCGGATGGATGCTCCCGCCATCGCGCCGTCGGCATCTGAACGATCAGTGGAAATCCCGCCAGAGATGTCTGCCTGATTTGAGCCGCGCTCCTGCTTGCCGAACAAAGATTCCCCGCGAAGGACCGGCAGCCACTCAGAATCGTAGATACGGCTCGGATTCGATCGGCGTAAAGTCGACCGGCGGGTATTTGGCCACGAGCGCGTCGTCGAGTTCCGCGCCCCAGCCGGGCGCATCCGGCGGCGCGCCATAGCCGTCTTCGATGATCAACGGCTGGGTCAACACTTCTTGATAGAAGGGCAAGGAATTGAGGAAAAGCTCCTGCATGTGGCAGTTGGGAATCGCCATGTCCAGATGCAGGCTGGCTATGGTGGAGATCGGCCCGTTGGAGTTGTGCGGTGCGACCGAGACGTAGTAGGTCTCGGCCATCGCGGCGATCTTGCGCAGTTCCGAAAAGCCGCCGGCGTGACAGATGTCGGGCTGGATGATGGCGATGGCGTTCTGTTCCAGCAGCGCGCGGAATTCCCAGCGGGTGTAGAGCTGTTCGCCGTGGCCACCGGCACACGCACCGAGCGGGCAAACTCAGCCATCGCGTCGGCGTTGTCGAAGAGGATCGGCTCTTCCAGCCAGGCGATGTCCAGGGGTTCCAGTAGGGGCGTCACCCGGCTGACGCTCCACGGGTTGAGCCGGGCGCGCACGTCGATGGCAATTTCGATGTCCGGCCCCACGGCTTCCCGCACGGCCTGCACCAGCCCGATGCCCCGTCTGCCACTAAGGGCTCATTAGATATCA
>JAAUPU010000749.1 GCA_012032975.1 Caldilineaceae bacterium
GCGCCCTCCTCTGCCGCCGTGTCAGCGGCAAGCTGCTTTGCCCCATCCTGCCGGCTGAGCCGCGCATAGAATTCCACGGTCGCGGGCGACGGTTCGACGCCCAGTTCTTGCTCCAGCAGGGTGGCACAGTTGTGATAGACTCGCAGCGCCGATGCGCGGTCGCCCAGGCCAGCATAGATCCGCATGAGCCGGCGATAGGTCGATTCTTGCAGCGGGTCGTGGCTGCGCAATTGCTTGGCCCAGGCCAGCGCCTCGTCAAGACGACGCAACGCCACCAGTCCATCCACCAGCGCTTCCAACACCTCAGAATACCGGCCGCGCCACTCTTCGCGCTGGAGAAGCGCCCAGTCGCTATAGCCGCTGGGGAGAAAGTCGCCGCGATAGAGCTCTATAGCCTCGGCCAACCACGAGACCCGCTGCTCCGTGCTCTGGCTTTGCTCGGCCAGCGCCTGTAGCTCGGCAAAGCGCTTTATGTCGAGTTCGATACCGGAATCCTCGCGCCAGGTGATCCGGTTGCGCTCAATGGCAATGACCTGCTCCACGTCTGGCCATGCTTCCTTGAGCTTGTAGAGCAGATTGCGCGTGTTGGTGCGCGCCTGCCCCTCTGTGGAATCCGGCCAGAAATGAGCCGCGACCTGGCCACGGTCCAGCGGCGCGCCGGCGTGGATCGCAAGCAGCGCGATCAACTCTTCCAGACGCGGCTGGCTCAGCGGGATGGGTGTAGCGTGGTACAGGAGACAAAATGTGCCCAGGAGTTGGAGGCTGCTGTTTTTCGCGAGCATGTTCAGTTCAATTGGTTCGGGGTTCTACGACGGCGGGTTTCGACTGGCAAAATGATCGAGACGGCACGCGCCTCCGGTGGCAATGATAGCGGTTCTTGGCGGCGGGGTCAATGGGCTGGACAATGGATCGGCAGTACCAGATGTCTGAATTCTGCGAGAAGTCTGACATCTTTGAGACGTTCAGCCACGAGTTGCTCGAATTGATGCGCGAACTGTCTGTGGAGCCGACAAGCCTTTTCGTGCGAATTCGTGACATTCGTGGCAAAGAGGGCTTTCTGAGTTTGTACCCATGACATCACCTGTGGAAAATGACGGTGTATTGCATGGATGGACATGTGTGGATTCCGCAGTTTCCCCGAATGGTCGCGAAAATGTTTCTGGCAGTTCTACGCACTAGAGAAAGAGGAGGAGGAGAATGAAAGTGCTCATCACCGGTGCCAGCGGCCGGCTCGGTCCCTATGTGATCCGCGAGTTGAGGGCCGACTACGAAGTCGTGCTCTTTTCCCGCTCGCAACCGGATGAGGAATTTGCCGATCTGCCCTGGGTACAGGGCGATCTGGCCTCGTTCGAGGACTTGACGCGGGCCATGCACGGCGTCCATGCGGTCCAGCACCTGGGCGCACAACCCTATCCCGTCGACCACCCGGATCTGCGCGAGCGCGCCGCGGAGCAGGGCATCCCCTTCGACGCGACCTTCAGGACCAACATGCTGGGAACCTACTACCTCATGGAGGCCGCGGTCGCAGCAGGCGTCAAGACGGTGGTCATGGCGGGCAGCAACTGCGCGCTGGGCCACGGCTTCCGCATCAGCGGGACGCCCTTTCCTCTCCAGACGCTGCCTATCGACGAGGGCCATCCCACCTATCCCGAAGATTCCTACAGCTATTCCAAGCGCGCCGGTGAAGAGTTGCTTGCCAGCTACTCGCGCGCCTACGGCATCCGCACCTACGTGACGCGCATCGCCGGCATCTGTCCGCCGGAGCGTCGCCGGGAGATGGCGGCCAATGCCAAACCAGTGACCGCGTGGAGCGACTGGATATGGTGCTGGGTGGGCAGCGAGGATGTGGCCAGCGCGCACCGGCTGCTGATGGAGGCGGCAGACGACCTGCCTGTCCACGATGTCTACTACAACAACGCCGACGACACGACCTGTCTCGAACCCTCACGCGAACTGGTCGAACGCTTCCGGCCGGAGCTGGCCGTACTGGCCGCGTCGTTGACGGGCCATCAGAATTTCTTCAACTGCGACAAGCTGAAGGCCGCCGTCGGCTGGCAGCACAAGACGTCGTGGCGCGACCAGAACTAGAGTGTCGCTGTCGCTTGCGAAGGGTATCCATGCCGCACCGGGGTCCTGGCAACGCGTCAGCGATCTGACCGCGTTCGACAGGTTCTGCGTATCCGTGGATAATGAAGCTATGAAACAGCATGACGTAATCCAAACCATACGCAACCATCGTCACGAACTGGTCCATCGATATGGGGTACACTCACTTGCACTCTTCGGCTCAGTCGCACGCGATGCTGCCACCGATGTCAGCGATATCGATATGTTGGTTGAGTTTGGCCAACCCACAGGCTACTTCGGTCTTGTAGCGCTCCAGGAATTCTTGACGCAAATTCTGCATCGGCCGGTCGATTTGGGTACCCTGCGCAGCCTGAAGCCGCGAGTGCGCGCCAGCGTTGAACGAGAAATGCGCAGTGTCCTCTAGAGGATGGCAGGAGCGCGTACAGGATATTCTGGACGCCGTCACCGAGATCAATGGGTTCGTCGATCACTTGGATCTCGAATCCTTCCAGCGCGACACGAAGACAATTCGCGCCGTTGAGATGAACTTCATCATTATCGGTGAAGCGGCTGCATCGATTCCAGATGCAATTGTGGACAGTCATCCTGAGGTGCCGTGGCATCTGATGCGAGGCATGCGCAACCGCCTCGTCCATGGCTACTTTACGGTAGACGAACAGATCATGTGGGATACAGTGAAGACAGATCTACCCCCTCTGGCTGAGGCGCTGAGGGCCATTGAGGACTAACTTTTGTCCTCGACCTCTGTCTTGGCGCTTGAAAGCCACTCACGCATAGACCTTACCATCAAGGCGCGATAGAGGCCGAAAACTCAATCCGCGTTGTCGGCAGCCAGCCCGCGCACGAACGCCGCAGCCTGCCTTCGCACGGCTTCCCGCTCCTCTGCCTCCAGGTGACGCAAGCCGAGCACCGCAGGACCCAGCCGAGGACTCTTGCGCAGCGTACCTTCGTTCTC
>JAAUPU010000059.1 GCA_012032975.1 Caldilineaceae bacterium
CGGGGTGCGCTGGGCCGCGCGCTCCTCGATGAAATGGGAGAGCAGCGTATACTTGCCGGTTCCGGCTGGACCCAGCGCGAAAATGTTGTAGCCTTTGCGGCGGATGCCAATACCGAGTTCGATGGCCTTGATGGGCCGATCCTGGCCGATGAAGTCGACCAGATTGCCGAGATCGTCGGTGGTCTCAAAATCGAACTGGGCCGGGTCGCAACGACGGTACAGTTCTTCGGGTTGGAGGGGAGATACGGCTCCCATGGCGCGCGCTCCTGGATTTGGGTGCGGTCGGATATGTTGAGGAATGGGTGACAAATGAGAGCCGCTGGTCAGAGCAGGTCGATGAAAAAGTCCTGCCAGGCCGGTTTGCCGGCGCGCCAGCTTTGCCCGGCGCCACTCAGCCGGCTCTCCTCGGCCAGATCGTCGAGATGAAGGCGTCGCATCTGCACATGGATCTCTTTTTGCGAAAAGTCAAGGAGCAGCCAGGCCAAAGGATATTCGATCAGCGAGGGTGCTATCACAAAGGTGCAAGGTCGCTGGCCCAGATCAACGGTCTGGACATTCAGCCTGTGGGCGTGACCCTGGAAGACGGCCGCAGTGTTGGCGTATGCGGCCAGCAGATCAAGGACGGCGCTGGCGTTTTCCACGCCGTAGAAATGTTTCCACGGCTGATCGGACTGCCAGGGCAACAACACCTGGTGCATAAAGAGAACCACCGGTCGTCCGCCCGCGGTGGCCAACGCCTCATCCAACCGCGCCAACTCCTGGTCGTTGACCCAGCCGGTTACGGGATCGTCGGGCAGCGAGGCTTGGAGTTGTGCGGGCGAATGGCCCTGGGCGTTCAGAAGGACCAGGCGGGCCATCGGCAGGTCGATGGTATGGCCGATGCCAGGGGAGATGCCCCATAGTTGGTCAAAGTAGGCCCAGTCGCCACCGGGCAACGAGTCGTGGTTGCCCGGCAAGACATAGGCAGGCATGGGCAGCTTGTCGAACACGCAGTGTGCTCGATGCAGCGCGGCGCGAAAGGCATCGAGCTGCATCTCATAGGTGCCGCCGCCGCAGGTCACATCGCCCATATGGATCACATAATCCAAGTACTCATCTTTCAGAGCGGAAAGCAGGGTCGTCAAGAGGGTGTCGGAGTGGGCTTGAAGTTGGAGGCTGCCATCTTGCTGACAAATGGGTCAGCATCGAACCAAAGATGGGTGTCGGTGCAAAGGCCGATTCGAGTAGAAACCATGAAGCGCTCCAGCTTAGAAATGCGTCGTTGGGGTTTGATATGTGACCGGCAATTCGGCTCCCATTAAAGCATCCCCAGACTGATTGGACAAACCTGGCCTGCACAAGCCGAAAGAGACTATTCCGTCTCCATCGCGCCGAACCATTTGCTCTCCAGTTCCTCCAGGCTGCCGTTCGCTGACAAGGTCTCCAGCGCTGCGGCGATCTGCCGCCCCCAATTCGCCCGCGCTGTGGGAGGACGCAATCACGTACGGATTGCCCTCCAACGGCGCGCCCAGCCCGGTGATCTGCGCGCCGTTGCCCTGGGCTTGGCGTAAACTGACATTGTCAATCAAGAGCGCATCCACGCTGGCCGCTTCGGCCAGCGCGGCGATGGCCTCTTCTGGCGTCGAAAAAGGCACCAGTTCCAGCGCGGTCCCCTCGCGTTCGAGCCTCCGCCCGATCATGTCGCCGAGGCTGCCCCATTCTACCGCCACCCTGTGGCCAGCCAGATCTTCCGCGCTGGCAATGGGCGATCCCTGGCGAACAACCAGGCGAATGCCGGCATCGAAATAGGCCGGCGAGAAGATGAAATCGCGCGTGGCGCGGGGGTCATATGGCCAGGCGCTGACGATGCTGTCGAGTTTGCCCGCCTGCACGGCATCGGGCAAGCTGTCGAAGCCCAGCGCGACGATCTCGGCGCGCACGCCCCACAGTTCGGCGATGCGGTGGGCCAGGTCCACGTCGTACCCGACGGGCCGGCCACTTTCGTCGAGCATTTCGAATGGCGGAAAACTTGGGTCCAGCCCGACGCGCCAGACGCCGTGACGCTGGATCGTCTGCCAAACATAATCGCGTGCAAATAGGATGCGTCCCGGCACGGTTGGCGTCGCAAAGAGGAGGATCGCCAACCCCAACACGACGGCAGCCCCCACGCCGATCCAGAGCAAGGCGCGGCGCTTGCCAAGCAGCCTACCCAATTCTCCAGCGTTCATTCGGCCTGCTCTCCTTGGGCATAGCGCTGCAACTCAAGGTAGATCGGTTTAGGCTCAAAATCGGTGCGGATGAGCGTGAAGTAGTCTTGATAGGACATGGCATCCCAAGGATAGCGTAGCGCCCAGATGTTCACAGATTCCATCCAGGGCCATTCTTCTTGCGCAATCTCGTAGGCGCGCCTGGTGTATTCAATGCGTTGGCCTGGCCGAACCGCCCGCGTCCAGCGTGGGTGGTCGTTCCAGCCGCCTTCGGTGATCATGGCACTTTTGTCGTCGTCGCCGTTGGCCGCCATGATCTCGCGCAACAGCTCGGAGCGGCGATAGTTGACCACATCCGGGTCAGGAGGGTCGTCGGGTTCGGAGTGCCAGCCGTAGGCGTGGATCGCCAGTGTGTCGAAGTAGTCGGCCGCGCCGGCGTCGTACATGGCCTGCAAATAGTCGAGGTCGTTCATGCCCCATTCGCTGCCGGGCGGTGCGAGTGTGGGCGCAAGCGCGCCGGCCAACACCTGCACATCGGGGTTGGCTTCCTTGATCATGGGGTAGACCACCCGCAACATCTGCACGTACTTCTCCGGCGAAACCGCTTCGTAGCCCCATTCCAGGGCCAGATTCGGCTCGTTCCAAAGAATGACGTGATGGACCTTGCCGGCGTAGCGGCGCACAAACTCGGCCGCGTACACACCAAAATCGACGAAGCGTTCCTCATCCAAATAGAGGGGCGTCGTCCCCTCTGGCCGCGCCCATTCGGGGACGAAGCCCAGGCGCGCCACCACCGTCAATCCCTGACGTGTGGCGTGGTCGATCACCAGGTCCGTGTGGTTCCAGCCGAATTTTCCGGGCTTTGACTCGACATAGGCCCAGGGGAAATATTCGACGATCCAGGGCGCGCCCATCTCGCGCACCATCTCCAGGCTGCGCTTGATCTTGGCTGGCTCTACCTCGTCGGTGAGCCGGGTGTGAACGCCCATCTTGGGGTTGACGGTCGAGACGCTTTGTTGCGGGCCGAGCGCGTCGGCCGGCGCGCGATTGAGCCAGAGATAGAGTCCTGCAGTCAGCAACAACGCAAAGAGGAGCAGGAAGAAAAGAACGGGGCGTTTTAAAAGAAATGATGCAGGCACAGACTGTCGCAGAGTTTCACCACACGTTTCGAATCCGGTACGCCCTGGCGCCGCCAGAGAGAGGCGCCGGGACCGCGACCATTGTCGCAGGGAGATCATATCCATCTGGCTGCATTTCGCAACTCTGGATCGGGCTGGCTGCGATGTGTGGCAGAGTTTGTCAAAGCGCTGTTCAAGCTGAAGATTGGAGACTGGGAGAATCTCCATTCTCCCAATCTCAAGGCGCGTGGGGTACAATCTTTGCTATGAAAGCAACGCAGGAGCGTGGGTCGCGGGTTCTAAAGGTGGACGACTTTCAGGGGACGTTACCGACCCGTGCGCTCTATGTCTATCTGCCGCCGGGTTACGATGACGATGGTGATCGGCGTTATCCCGTCCTCTACATGCATGACGGCCAAAACTGCTTCGAGGCGTTTGCAGAAGAGAGCTTTGCCGGTTCCTGGAAAGCCGATCTGGTGGCCGACCGCTTGATTGCTGCCGGGCAGATGCAGCCAGTCATCATCGTTGGCGTCAGCAATAGTGCGCACCAGCGCATGGCCGAATATCTGCCGCCCTACGCGACGTTTGTGCCGCCGGTTGGAGCTGCGGATAAACAGCGGTCCTATCGCAGGCTTTCCGTGGTCGAAGGGCAGGCTGACCGAACCTTCAAGTATTACCGTGACGAGGTCGCTGTCTATGTGCGGGAACGCTTCCGCGTGTTGGTGGGCAGAGAGCATACGGCCACCTGCGGATCTTCGTTGGGTGGCCTCTTCTCGGCATATATCGCCTGGGAGCATCCAGAATTTGCTCGGCATCACGGGCTGATGTCGCCCTCATTCTGGATCACCTGCATCTATCCAGACCGCCCGGAAGGACCGTTCGAGGCCATCGAACGGATGCGCAGCGGCAAGCCGCGCGACGTCCGACTCTGGCTCGACAGCGGCACGGCCAACAATCATCACGGCGACGGCAGTGATGGGCTGGAGATCACCCGCATGGCCCGCGATGCATTGCTGGAGAACGGCTACTCGCTCGGCGTGGATTTTCGTTACTATCAGGATGTCAATGGCATTCATCACGAGTCGTCGTGGTCGGCCCGATTGCCAAAGGTGTACCGGTTTCTATCCCCCTCAGACCTAGGAACAGGCCATGCTGCGACGCTACGAGACCCTCTATAGTCCAGCCGTAGGGCGCCACATGCAGATGTTGGCATTTGGCCATTTTGGCGCGCCGGTCATCGCGTTTCCGTCTGGCGGCGGACAATTCTACGATTTTGAAGACAATGGCATGATCGGCGCGGTCGCCGACTTGATCGAAGCTGGCAAGATCAAGATCTATTGCCCTGAAGGGCTGGACAACGAATCGTGGCTCAACCGGGAGATCGATCCCCATTGGCGGGCTGTGCGTCATGGCGCGTACCAGGACTTCATCGTCCACAATCTGATCCCCGCGATCCGCAACGATTGTCGTCAACCTGACGTCGCCGTCGGCGTCACCGGATGCAGTCTGGGTGCGTACCACGCGGTCAACTTCGCGCTCAAATTCCCACACCTTTTTAACTTCGCGCTGGGGCTGAGTGGACGTTATGATCTGGAAAGCATCGTGGGCAAAAATGGCTCGGCGGATGTTTATTTCAACAACCCCATCGCCTACGTTGCCAACCTGCACGGCGATGCACTCGATCATGTGCGACGCCATCTCCACGTCGTCCTGGTCTGTGGCCAGGGCGCGTGGGAAGAAAAGTGCCTGCACGAGACACATCGGCTCGCGGATCTATTCGCAGACAAGGGTATTTCACATCAGCGTGATATCTGGGGTCTAGATGTCGAACACCATTGGTTCTGGTGGCGCAAGCAGATCACACATCATCTTGGCATGCGCTATGGCGACTAGACCCAGCGCGTGACGGTATGCTCGCAAGCCACTTTTCCCAATTCAAGAAGCAAGCATCCGGGCAGTTGAGTTGGCCCATCCAGCCTATGCTATACTCGGTTTCGATTTGGGCGAACAGGCGCAACGATTCGTGACCGCGCGATGGAGAGGTGAAGGAGATTAGATGGTGACCCACAAGATTGGCCTATTGATAGGCGATGAGGTCGATTGGCCGGCTGCATTCGAGTTGTTGGTGCAGAACTATCGACCCAAGCTGCGCTACAATGGCCGCGTCCACGAGTTTGAGGTTGAACGAATTCGCATCCATCCGTTCAACCTGACTGCACCCACGAGTTATCAACTGGTGATTGATCGGCTGGCTTATTGGCACCAGAACCCGCGCGAATGGCTCAAGAAGGCAGCGCTGGTCAACGGCGTCTATCTGCTCAACAATCCGTTCACCTTCCAGAGCATGGAGAAACACTCCGCCTATTGCGCGATGATCCGTCTGGGGCTGAATATTCCCGAGACCTGGATGATCCCGCCCAAGAGCGGACCGGACACCGAAAAATATCGGATCACGGCCGGCCGCTATCATGACATGTTCGACCTGCCGGCCATTGCCGCAGAGATCGGCTATCCACTCTACATGAAGCCATTCGACGGCGGCGGCTGGCGGGGCGTCAGTCGCATCGAGAACGAAACCGAGTTAATGGCGGCCTATGACGCATCTGGGCAGACCCAAATGCACATTCAGGCCGGGCTGGACGACTACGATGTCTTTGTGCGGTCGCTGGCCATCGGGCCACAGTTACGCAGCTTCAACTACGATCCGTCCCAGCCCATGCACGCCCGCTATCGCATTGATGACAACTTCCTGGACGTGGCGCGTGCTCAGGAAGCGCGCATCATCACAAAGGTGATCAATGCGTTTTTCCGCTGGGATTTCAACTCGTGCGAGTCCATCCTCAAAGAAGGCACGCTCTCGCCCATAGACTTTGCCAACGCCTGTCCAGACATTGCCATCACCAGCCTGCATTACTACTTTCCTTGGGCTATCAAATCCTTGCTGGCCTGGAGCATCTACTGCCTGGTCACAGAGCGACCCATGCACATCACCATGGATATCAACCGCTATTTTCGCATCGCAGATTCGGATCGCTCCTACACCGAAAAACTGGCGGCCTATGAACGGCTGGCCGACGAACATTTCGAGACCGAAAACTTCGAGGAATTCCGCTTGACCCAACTGCGCGGTCTGGACGAAGCCATGTGGCAGTCGGCCCAAAGTTCGGCGTTTGACGACATGTTGGTCGAAACGGTCCGTGTCACCTTCCCGCCCCATGAACACGAAGAGTATATCGCCCACTTCCGCGGCCTGATTGCGCAGTGGGTAACGGACGCCGCCCAGTCATGAGCAACTCTACCTACTTTGCCGTATCGTCGGTGGGCAAGGATCGCTGGTATTGGGTGGTCTGGCCCTCCATGCAATGGCAAGTTGACCCCACCGTCAGCCATCTACAGGACGGCTATGTCCCTACCAAGGCCGACGCGGTCGATCTTGCTCTGGATGCCGCGGGCATGAACGGCGTCTGGATGGAGGCCAAGTATGCGCGCGAATACCACCGCGCCAAGGCCGCGCCGGCCAGCAAGCAGCGTTCTGCTGCGCCCAGCGTGGTGGAATATCTGCACCGAGATGTCTATGACCCAGTCACCGGCGCCTGGCATTCGGTCCGCCATCGCATCACACGCAAGACCCCGAAGTTTGTCTTCGTGGAAGCAACTTCGGTCGATCTGCGCGACGGTGTATCGGGGAATGACTCCGTGATGGACCAACATCCTACCGCCTGGACCGTGAATTCTTGGAGAAAAATGGCTACGTCTTTATGCCGGTCATCGATGCGCTGGTAGACGATCCGCTCTTTTTCACCGTGCCATTGCAGGAGCGAATGACCCGACGTGGTGAAGATTCGACCGACTGCTTTGCGATTCTGGAGTTGGAGCCGCCCTGCTCTGTGGACGATGTCAAGCGCGCCTATCGACAACTGGCCAAACGCCTCCATCCCGATCAAGGCGGTGACCAGGTACAATTTCTGGCCCTCCAGGTTGCCTACAAAGAAGCCCTCCGTCTGGTCGGCGTGACCTCCCCCTGAGACCGAAACTACACAGATGGATGACGGAACAACAAGATAAACGGTGAGAGTGAGATATCATCCCGTCATCCCGTCATCCTGTCAGGCACTCATACCTACTCGACCGTCACACTCTTGGCCAGATTGCGTGGCTGGTCGACGTCTGCGCCGCGGCGCACAGCCATTTCGTACGCGAAAAGCTGTAGCGGAATCACGGCCAGCACAGGCGTGAGCAACTCGTGGATATGCGGGATCGGCAGCACGTAGTCGGCCTTGGCACGGATGTCTCGATCGTCTTCGTGGGCAACAGCCAGCACCACCCCCCGCCGCGCCTTGACCTGCTCGACCTGGCTGACCATCTTGTCGTAGACGCTGTCCCGCGGTGCGACAACCACCGTCGGCATGTTCTCATCGATCAGCGCGATCGGTCCATGTTTCATCTCGCCGGCCGGGTAGCCTTCGGCGTGGATGTAGCTGATCTCCTTCAGTTTGAGCGCGCCCTCCCGCGCTATCGGGTAGTTGATGCCTCGACCCAAATAGAGAAAATTGTGCATGAGATGGAATCTCTCCGCCAACTCTTGATAGCGGTCGCCCTGCCACGCCTCCTCCAGCAGCTGACCCGCCAGCCCCGGCAGCGTCGATAGCTCCCGGATCAGCGCCCCCCGTTCCGAAGCATCCAACATGCCGCGAGCCTGGCCCAGGTAGAGCGCCAGCAGGAAGAGATCTGTCACCGAAGCGGTAAAGGCCTTGGAGCTGGCCACGCCGATTTCCGGCCCGGCCTGCATATAGATCACGCCATCGCAGAGCCGTGCGGCCTGGCTGCCGATGGCGTTGACGATGGCAGCGGTGAACGCACCGCGATTCTGCGCCTCCTCCAGCGCGGCCAGGGTGTCCACTGTTTCGCCACTCTGGGTGATCGCCAACACCAAATGATCAGGCTCGACGACCGGCTGCCGATAGCGGAATTCGCTGCCGTAGTCGACCTCGACCGGCAGGCGCGTCAGTCTTTCGATGATGTATTTGCCCACCAGACCAGAGTAGTAGCTGGTGCCGCAGGCGACGATGGTGACCTTGCGCAGAGCGCGCGCTTGTTGGGTGGAGAGGTTGAGCGTGTCGAGCAAGACCTGGTTCTGCTCGAAGTCGAGTCGGCTGCGCAAGGTGTCGGTGAGGCTGCGACCCTGTTCGTGGATCTCCTTTTGCATGAAGTGGCGATACTCGCCCTTTTCAGCCGCGGTGGGGTTCCAGTCGATCGCGATGACCTGCTTGACGACGGGCTTGTCTGCCAAGTCTGTGTAGTGAGCGCCGTCGGCAGTCACCACAGCCATCTGACGGCTGTCGAGAAAAACGATGCGCCGCGTGTGGCGCAAGATGGCTGGGATGTCACTTGCGATGAACATCTCGCCATCGCCAATGCCAACGGCCACCCCGCCCGCATTGCCCAAGCGCGCCGCAATCAGTCGATCCGGGTGACGCTTGCTCAAGACGACGATTGCGCTAGGACCCCTGAGACGCAGGAGCGCTCTGCGCACCGCATTGGCCAAATCGTCTTGACCACCATTGACGTAATAGAGATGCACCAGGTGGACGATCACCTCCGTATCGGTGTCACTGGTAAAGATATATCCAGCGGCTTGCAGTTCCTGGCGCAGTTCCAGAAAATTCTCGACGATGCCATTCTGGACGACAACAAGATCGCCGTCGCTGCTGCTGTGAGGGTGGGCGTTGCGTTGGCTGGGCGGGCCATGGGTGGCCCAGCGCGTGTGACCGACGCCCGACGCGGCCAAAAAACTGGCGTTTTCTCGACCGTATCGGCGA